>NJBP01000024.1 GCA_005223085.1 Candidatus Aerophobetes bacterium Ae_b3b
CTCCAGGTTATATGAGTTAGACATTAAAGTTTTAACATTTGAGGGCATGATATCATCAAGATACCTCATTCTCTCAACATTTACATCTAAAATAGTTACCTGAGCCCTCATTCCTGCTGCAATTTTTCCTGCAAGTTCCTTCAGAAGAATTTCTCATTCTACAGGGGTGCAGTTCAAAATCAGTGCCTTACATATTCCTGTAAGATTTCACCTGGCTCTTTATTACTTAAAGCCAACTTAACCCGATCCAATGAAGAAAAGTTCGGCTTGGATATCAAAAGTCTCAATCCCTATTTCTTCACATGGGCCTGCTTGGCCACTGTTAAAGCCTCTTCACATGTAGTTAATGTATGCTCCACATCTTTCTCTGTGTGAGATAAGGATATAAACCAATTATGTGCCGGATGCAAAAGTATCCCTTTCCTGATAACTCTGGTAAAAAAATCCCGGCGGATGGCTTCTCTTAACTTTAAGTCCTCATATTTGAATCTCAAAAACGGCATGGGTGCGAGGGGCCACCCCGTCGCCTCTGCTTCTATTTTCATGTTTTCCGCCAAATTATTTAACCCGGTTATTAATTTCTCTCCTAAACTCCAGAAATGTTGTGGTCCTTGGAAAGTCTCTAATTCCTCAATCGTAGTTAAAGCAGCAATGA
Source organism: Candidatus Aerophobetes bacterium Ae_b3b (assembly GCA_005223085.1). Lineage (GTDB taxonomy): Bacteria > Aerophobota > Aerophobia > Aerophobales > AE-B3A > AE-B3B. The sequence goes on from NJBP01000024.1 coordinate 656, forward strand.
TAGCAATCGTCTCTGGATTAAATGTTCCTGATATAGCAGTCTTTGTAAAGGCTTCCATAATTTCTTTTTTTCCTACCACAGCTGCAATGGGAAAACCGTTAGCCATTCCCTTGCTTACCGTAGTTAAATCAGGAATCACTCCCAAATATTCCTGGACCCCCCCTAAAGATATCCTAAATCCCGTCTTGATCTCGTCGAAGATTAAAACTACCTCATGTTGGTGGGTCATCTGTTTAATCTCTTGCAAGGTTTGTTTAAGGGGGGATAAGACTAGTTCCTCGGGAGCTATTATAACTGCAGCGATCTCATCTTTGTTCTCCACCAAAATTCTCTCCAGCGAAGTTAAATCATTAGCATCGTACTCATAAATATCCTGTTTAATACTCGGTGGTACACCTGGTACCTGGCTTGTCTTCTCAATAGGGGAACGTTCCCAAGGCACAGTAGTCGTTCCCCCACCTCTCACGCACCAATCATGCCACCCATGATAACCACACATAGCAACTTTATTCTTACCAGTGAAGGCTCTAGCAATACGGATGCTAGCTGATGTGGCTTCAGAACCAGTTTTATGTAAAGTAGCCATCTCTGCACATGGTATTATTTCAATTAATTTCTTTAAAAGCTGATTTTGAAGAGGAGGGTTAAAGGTGAGAAGTACTCCTTCTTCTAATTGCCTCTTGACTGCTTGGTTTACCTTAGGGTAGGCGTACCCCAAGATGATGGGACCAAAGGAAAGAATAAAATCAATAAACTCGTTACCATCTACATCCCAACAGTGAGAACCTTTTCCTTTGGTAATATAAACTGGAGAAGAGCCATAAATAAGTTGAAATCTAGAGGCTTGAACTCCTCCTGGAAAGACTTGCTTTGCTAATTCTAGCATTTGCTCTGATTTTTCAAAACTGTAAAGTTTCATTTCTCATCTCCTCCTTCCCCAACGTAATTTTTCTCAAAAGGCGAGCACCTCCCTGGGATTGTCGACAAGCAACGTATTTACCTCCCTTTGAGATACTCCCAACTGTTTCAATCTAGGTACTATATTAACTAGCAAATGCTCATACCCACCCCCTCCATACTTATGCAAGTTCATTAAGAAGTCTCTTTTTCAGGGTAACAATGTAGGAGAAGCCTTGCTCTTTGATGCAATCGAGAACCTTCTGACTTACCATACCCCGATCGACTACAAAGATAATTCGTTTAAGGTTAAATCGCTTCTTTAAGTCATCTATAGTTTCTATTACCGTAGTTTTATCCGCTCTATCCCCTTCGAAGACTTTATGAGCGATAGGTATTCCTTCATCGCCTGCTAAAAGACCAATAACGATCTGATGTTTATCGGGACGGTGATCTCTTGATTTGCTATGTTTTGCTATGGAGGGGCCCTCTCCCTCGAAGTAGCTGGAGGTAGTATCATAAAAAGATAAGGTTAAGCTTGAGGGTAAATAAATCACGTAATTTATAGTAGAGATCTTTTTCTATATCTTCTTTCATTTCTTCTAAGTAGTCCATGCTTCGGTAAAAATCGTGAGGGGAAAGGTGAGTGTTTTCCAGCTCTGGTAGGTACACTTTCTCTTTGTACCAGGAAGAGATAGCCAGCTTACTTAAAGGGTCAACTAATCGATTGGCCACCATCAAAAATGAGATGAGCTCCACCGGTATCTTTGTTTCAGTATGTCTCATATGGCCATCTATCAATTCATCTAAGCCGAGCTCTTTCCAAAGATGTCTTGCTGCGAGGATATCCCCCTAGCGAGGAGATTTCTTTGCTTTTAAGTTCTCTACATTTAGATCCTCTCTTTCGCAGATGCGGCAAAGACCTTTAATGAGTTTTTCTAAGTCTGTATTTTTAAACTTTTCCAGGTTGCCTAGCTTAGCAACTACTCTCTGTCTTGATTGACCTTTATGCCAGTAATTTTCTACTATTTTGACATATCGGTAGAGCTTCCCTTTTGACCTGGTCTCACTTATGCGAGGGAACATTTGACACCATTAATTTTGATATATAATTCTTATTTAATCTTCTATTGTTATATCAAAATAATCCAAGTTGTTAAGGAGCAACAAGCTCAAATTTGGCACTATGCAATTTCAATTCCTAAAATAAAAATCCTTATATAACAAGGGTTACAGAGATTCAAGTGGCTGAAAATGGCGTTTTACTGTCAAACTTGGGTTGAGAAGATTGGTCGACGGAGATTGGAATCCAGACGAGTTTCTCGTTGCTCAACCCGGAGAAAAAATTGTGCCCACCTACGTCGGGGGTATTGTCCAGGCCAAAGCCTCTGGTAAGGAACAACGTCGATGATGGGTGAGAAACTTCGTTCTCAAATGGGCTTACCAAGCTTTTGGCATTATATCAACGCTAGATCTCGAAGTTTAGCTTCTAGTTTCTTCTTTTCTTCTGGAGTGAGTTCCCTGAGAGGTTTTCTGGCATAGCCACCTTTTCTTCCCCGGAGCTCAAGGGCTGCTTTGTATGTAGCAATGTAAGGACCCTTCAATGCTGCCCTTATCTCTAACATTCTGTATTGAAGTTGAACTGCTTTTTCATAATCTCCCTCTTTAAAGGCCCGGTAAAGCTGAACAGGAATCTCGGGAAATACATTTCCAACCACCAGCACAGTTCCTTTCGCTCCCATAAGTAGTCCTGCCAAGACGAGATCATCGGTACCAATGATGAGGTTAAACTCATCTCCGACAACCTGTTTGAATTTACAGAAAGCTAAGAGTCTATCACTAGAGTCCTTCATCCCTACTATATTATCCAACTGAATGAGTCTGGACAGAAACTGAGGGGTTATCTCAAAACCGGTACGGGCAGGATTGTTGTAAATAAAGAAAGGAAGGTCGGTTGCTGAGGTTACATCTCGGTAATAGGAATAAATAGCCTCCTCATCATGTTTATAGTAGAAGGCAGGTACTGCTGCAATGGCATCTACGCCAGCTTCTGCTGCAATTTCTGCCTGTTGGATCACTTGGCGGGTGCTGGGGGAGCCTACCTGGGCAATTACAAACATATCATTTTCCCTTACCGCCTCCACCATTAAGCGATCAAATCTTTGATAATCATCGGGAGAAAGCATAGGACCTTCGCCATAGGTACCACTGGCGAAAATTCCGTCGACTCCCTTCTCAGCCAAAAACTTAATATGTCCTTTTAAGACTTCTCCATCAATTTCACCCTCTTTGGTAAAGGGGGTGAACGATGCCACAAGTACACCTTCTATTTTTTTTGCCATTGTTTATCTACCTCCTAATGGTATTTTGGCAATTTTCCGATTCTCTCGACTCTCACATCTCATAATTTTTTTCTTGCCCTTTAACATACGGTAATGATATACCACCCAAGGACATAACGCCTACTTTCGCTTTTTCCCCACATTTCTTGAAAGCTCTTTTGAGAGCCTCCTGCATTGATCTTGTCCAATTAAGATGGAGTTGATCAGCTTTTTCAGCAGAGATTCCTTCAGTTACAATTATCATATCTGACTTCTGCTGTGCCTGTAGTATCTTATAAATGGCAGGGGAGTTAGCCATTTCATAGCTGTATTTTTCTGCTTTTATCTCTTCAAGATACTCTTCAGGGGTAGGCCAAGGTCTGCTTAGTGATTCCTCATATAATTTCTTGGTTAAAGATGGCCCGAGTTCTTCAGAACAATAGGCAGCTATGATTCTTACTCCCCCATTCTTAACTACCTCTGCGGTACTCATCATAGGGACATTACTCATGTCAAAATACCAATGTTTGGGATTGGCACTGGCAATTACAATATCTGCCCTCTCAGGAAATCCTACACCGAAGACTTTCAGGAAGAACTTTATTCCTTCTTTCTGGGCCTTAACGGGGTTTCCTGCCACTGCTTCCATTATCTCCAGTTTGGAATCAAGAATAACGTTGACAACCATATCTAGGCCAGCCATATTTGCTGCCTCAACCATATCCATCCAGCAAGGGTTGTTATTGGTTCTTCCAAACCATGACTGAGGGGAACGAGCGAGTTCTCCATGATTATGAAAGATAGATTCTTTACCTGCTACTCCTGGTAATAGTATTTTTGGTCCACCACAGAAACCAGAATAAGCATGAGCCTCAAGACTACCGATACCAATCTTTATGTCTGAGTCGGCTACCGCACGGTTAATCCATAAGGGGGTACCAAATTTAGTTTTCCCTATATACTTTAACTGATTCTTATCCTCAGCATTATGTTGGATAATTCTTATTTTCCCTTCGGATACTATTTGCTTACCCACTTTTTTTTGTATTTCTTCTTTCTCCATTGGTCTGTGAATACCGGCGGCAATAATTATGCAAATATCCTCAGCTTTAACTCCAGCTTTTTTTAATCGCTCCAACAGAATGGGAAGGATTCTATGTGCAGGGGTAGGCCGGGTATAATCATCACAGATTATGGCAACTTTCTTGCCGCAAGCGGCCTTTTTCTCTATCGGATCCATACCCATTGGTCTGTCCAGAATCTTGTTTATCCTATCTTCCAGATTTAGAGCTGTCGACACTTGTTTTGGCCATCCCACAAGAAGAAGGTTTTTATCCGGGATTTCAAATTGGATCTTTTCTTCCCCATAGGGAATCTCTATTTGTGCCATGTTGCTATCCCTCCTTAGGCAACAGGCCCAATTCTTTCAAAACCTGAGCTATCTGTTTCTTTTGTCTAGAATCAATACTGGGTAAGGGAAGTCTTACCGACCCTCCGGCTAAACCCAACATTTTCAGAGCTTCTTTACAAGGAGAAACATAACCTGGTTCGTATTCTAAGAATCTGTTGAGGTTTTGAAGTTTCGTATGAATCTTAAACGCATTTTCATAGGATTCCTCCTCAAAGGCCTGATACAATTCAACCATCTGTGAGGGAACTATACAGGCAGCGGTAGAGAAAATTCCCTTTGCTCCCACACATAGGCTAGGATAAAATTGACTGTCGATCCCTGTTAGGATCGCGATTTTATTACCCGCCAGCCGGATTATCTCTACTAATTGGCCCAAATCTGGGTTACTCTGTTTTAGCCCTATGATACCTTTCACCTCTGCAAGACGTTGAATAACAAGAGGAGTTAGATCATTTCCCGTATAAAGAGGATTATTGTAAACTATCACTGGTATATTCACATTGGATACAACAGTTTTATAATGTTCGTATAAAGAATCATCAGGTAATCTAAAGTAGTAAGGCGGTGTAATGATTGCCGCCTGAGCTCCTGCTTCTTGAGCTTCTTGGGTAAGAATTATGGTCTCCTTGGTACCACAGGCTGCAGTTCCTGCTATAACAGGAATCTTGCCTTGGATAGTTTCAGCTATTGTTTCTACTACCATACTCTTTTCTTCTTTTAACAGATGGCAGAACTCTCCGTTACCACCGGTGCACATTATTCCATGCACTCCTTTGCTAATTAGATATTCCGTTAACCCTTCTAGTCCTTTTAAATCAACTTCACCTTCGGGGGTAAAAGGAGTAATTATAGCTGGAATTATCCCTCTTAGCTGTTCTCTTTCCATTTTTATTCCCTTTTTTCTCTACCTCTCAACTGAGCTTTCATTATTTTTAATCCTTCTTCATATCCTGTCATTTTACGATCCAGAGTTTTCTCTATCTTACTTACATCTAAACTGGCATTTCTGGGGAGCTCATTAATTAACTGAGGTACAATGCTATGGTCAACCGCAAAAGATAAGAGAAGATCTTCCGGGGTCCCCAGCAAAACTAAATCTTCTTCCAAATCGAAAACCCTGGCTATCTCTTTTACAAACTCATAACGGTTTGTGTTTTCTCTACCTGCTACATGGTATATTCCCTGTAAATTTCTGCTACACACCTCCAAAATCACTTCGGCTATATCACTGGCCAAGGTAGGAGACTGGGATATCTGCGTAGGTTGTTTTATCGCCTTACCCTTTCTGAGTAAACTAATAACTTTCACCGCCCAGCTATTTCTTTGAATACTTCTTTCCTCCCACAGTGACCACTGCTGAGGAATAGCAAAATTATGTCCGTATACATTGGCAACCCTGAGAATAACCCAGTCATCTGTATTATTTTGAGTAGCTATTTCCCCTTCCCGTTTGGTCTTGCCGTAACAATTTAGAGGAGATGGAAGATCATTCTCAGTGTATCTTTCGCTCAACTCTTTTTTTCCATCAAAGACCCAATCAGTAGAAATATAGATCATCTTAGCTCTCAAACTATGGCATACCTTTGCCACATTTTCTGTTCCTTTGACATTTACCTCATAGGCTAAATCAGGGCTTTTCTCACAACCTCCCAGACTCGCATAGGCGGCACTGTGTACTACAAAATCAGCTCGAAAATCCATAAGGCAATTTTTGCAAGCATTCTGGTCAGTAATGTCCAAGATTCCCGATGTACAATTTTCTATCCGAGGAGGAAAAGAAAACCCTAAGCCTAAGACGGACAATTTTTGTTTTGCCTTATAGGCTACATTGCTTCCCACCAGTCCACTGGCTCCAGTTATGGCTATTCTTTTCATTTTTCTTTCCCTAAAGGCCTTTATTCTCAAGCTTTTGAGAGTTTAAGTAATCGAGCAGCATTTTCATAAAGTATTTTCTCTTTAGCTTGCTGAGATATTTGGGCATCTTTTACCTTAGCTAGTTCTGCTCCAAGGTTCAAAGCTGGACTATCTGAGCCAAACAGTATCTTATCCTCTCCACATCTCTCTACCGCAGTTTTAATAATTAACCACTCTGTAGTAGTACCTGTTGTATCCAGATAAATATTTTCTGCCTTCTCTGCTATAACAATAGCTTCCAACCAGTCTTCAAATCCCATGTGAGCCATGATGATCTTGGCCTGAGGAAATCTCTGGGCCAGGGCAGCTATTCGTCTGGGGTTTGAATAATCATCATTCCAGGTGTGGAATAAAAGCGGAATATCGTAGTGTATCGCTTTTTCCATCACTGGATCAACTATGGTTGAATCTGCGTAGTACCCATTAAGGGTGGGATGGAGCTTCAACCCCTTCATCCCGTACTCCTTTATACACTTATCTATTTCCTGCTTAACCAGTGTTTGTTTGTATCGGGGGGAGATAACTCCAAACCCGATCAGGCGCTCAGGATACTTTTTTACCGCATCGAATATCTCCTTATTTCCCTTGATGGGATCATAAGAAAGCTGCCAGGAATTCACGCAGGATATATCTACACCAAACTGGTCCATCAGTTTAATGAGACCCTCAAGATCAGCATAATCCTCACTCCATCCTACCCAGGAAGTGCCTAAGTGCGCATGAATATCAATAATCATAATATTATCTCCTTTCCTGTAGTCCAGCCACCATCCACCAGGAGCAGCTCCCCGGTGATGAAATCCGAGGCAGCAGAGGCTAGATAAACCACTGCTCCGGCCACATCCATAGGGTCTCCAACTCTACCTATGGGGAGCTTGCTAACAATGTCCTGGTATTTTTTGGGATTCTCAAAAACGTGGCTCGCCATCTCGGTCTTAATGAAGGTCGGGCCAATTGCATTAACGTTGATGTTATACTTACCCCATTCCATAGCAAAGGTTTTAGTTAACGACCAGACCGCGGCTTTACTCGCATTGTAGGAAGCGTGGGCTGGCAATGGCATGATAGCATTCATAGAGGCAATATTAACAATCTTTCCCTTTTTTCGCGAAATCATCTGGGGCACTACCTTTTGAGTACAAAAGAAAAGAGCCTTTAAATTCACATCAAAAGTAGCATCCCAGGTTTTTTCACTGATCTCAAGAGCAGGCTCTCGGAAACATACCCCGGCATTGTTGACTAATATGTCAATCCGCCCAAACTTACCCATCACCTCATCAACCATACGATCAATTTGAGCAAGTTTGGTGATATCGGCCTCTACCGCTAACGCTCGGGAACCCAATTTCTCTATTTCCTCAATCACCTGGTCTGATTTCTCAATGTCTGCTACTACCACATCTGCTCCGGCATTTGCCAGAGCAAGCGCACAAACACGACCGATTCCCCGCTTTCCTCCAGTAACTAAAGCCACTTTCCCCTCTACCCGGAAGTCAGGAAATTTTAATTCTTCCTTACTTTCCATTCTATTTGCACCTCCTTGTTCTTCACATTTTCCAGGTCAGGAAATAACCCGGTGAATCTCCTCAAATAACCTTTTGTTATTGCTATAGAGCGTTTTGTAAATGTTAAAGAGACCCTGATATAGGAGATGGTTATCTGGTATAGGTTCACGTTCTTCTACTATGGGTATAACTTTATCGCACATATCTTCCGCGGTGGGATAAATCTGTACTCCTACCCCACCAAGTATGGCTGCTCCCAGGCAAGTAGCCTCACTAACAGCTAAAAGTCTAACCTTCTTACCCGTTATATCTGCTACTATCTGACGCCAAAATGCACTCTTGGCTGCGCCTCCGGCAATTATGATGCTAGACACTTGGATACCGATTTCCTCTTCTGCATCTATGCGGTGTTTTATACTATAGCCTATTCCTTCCATGATAGATCTTATAAAATCAGATTTTTGGTGTCTGAGAGTAAGGCCAAAAAAGCAACCTCTGGCCAGAGGGTCAAACACAGGACTTCTTTCTCCCAAAAGATAGGGAAGGAATATTAAACCTTCGCACCCGGGCTTTGATTTTTGAGCCTCCAGGTTCATTAAGTCGTAAGGATCAATATCTAGGGTGTGAGCACTTTCTTTTTCCAAAGGGCAGAACTCGTCTCGAAACCATCTCAATGAGATACCTGAGGTATTGGCACCGGCAATGGTAACATATTTTCCAGGAACAGCATGGGGATAGTAACCGATTCTCTTTTCAGGATCCAGAATAGGCTTATTTACACAGGTTATGACATCTGAGGAAGTTCCAATGTTTACGCAGGTATAACCAGCTCTGACTACTCCAGTTCCCACCGCGGAAACAGTAGTATCTCCTGCTCCAACAACAACGGGAGTACCCTCCGTTAAGCCAACTTGCAAGGCTACCTGGCCCAAGAGACCCCCTGCGATGGAAGTGGATAAAGTCAAGGGAGGCAGTTTATCGGCAGACAAACCTGCAATTTTCAATAACTGCGGTGACCATTCTAATTTTTGTACATCTAAAAGCTGAGTAGCAGAAGCACTGGCATAGTCGGTAAAGATCTCACCGGTAAATCTAAAAACGATGAAGTCTTTGGGTTGGAGGATTTTATACGTTTGTCTAAAGACCTGGGGTAAGTTCTCCCTTACCCACATAATCTTAGATAGGGAGTAGATGGGGTCTATTCTAAGACCAGTTTTACTATATAGTTCATCTTCACCAATAGTTTCCCGGAGTAACTTACACTGAGGGAAGGTTCTGCGATCCATCCATAGTAGACTTTTGCAAAGAGGGTTTCCTTCTCTATCCAAAAACACTGGAGAAGGTTGATGACCGGTAACTGAGATAACCGCTATCTTTTGGGGATCAACTTTGGCTTTGTCTACAACTTTCTTTAAATTTGATAAAGTCGCCTTCCACCACTGGTTAGGATCCTGTTCCGCCCAGCCGGGATATGGTGTTTCCACTGGATATTCCATGTAAGAACTGCTCAGCGGTTGTCCTCTCAAGTCAAATAGAATACTTCGGGATCCCGTGGTACCTATGTCTATTCCTATGAGAAAATGAGTATCTTTACTCATATGTAAGTTCTTCTTTTCATTTTACAAAAAGACCTTAGTTACCTTTTGCCTGAATTTCTTCCCAGTTTACCGAGAATTGGGGACTATCTCCTTTAGCTACTCTTATGATTTCCTCTGCTACTATCATGCCAGTTCTCATACTAGCCTCAACGGTATACCCACCGATATGAGGAGTAGCCAGAACATTGGGTAGAGTGAAAAGAGGGAAGTTTTTTTCAGGAGGCTCTTTTGAATATGTATCTATAGCTGCTCCGGCCAGCAGTCCTTTTTCCAAAGCACGGTAAAGATCATCTTCGTTGACTATGCTTCCTCTGGCGGTGTTTATGAGATAAGCTGTCCTCTTCATTTTTTGGAGCTGGTTATAGCCGATAAGATTCTCAGTTGAAGGAATTAAGGGAACGTGCACCGTAACAAAATCCGATAGCTGAACTAGTGTCTGTAGATCGACAAACTTAACTGACCATTTTCTTTCAAAATGTTCACTGCGCACAACATCGTAGTATAAAACCTCCATACCAAACCCTCGGGCTCTTTTTGCTACCTTTTTTCCAATACTTCCTAACCCAACAATCCCTAATACCTTCTCATAAATTTCAATTCCTGTATATTTAGGCCCTTCCCATAGACCCTTTCCTAGTGAAATGCTGGCTGGTACAAGGCCTCTGGCAATTCCTAAAATAAGGGCAAAAGTATAATCAGCAACCGTTTCCTCATTAGCTCCTAGAGCCCTCGTTACAACAATTCTCCTTTTAGTGGCCTCTGGGATATTTATTTTATCTAATCCTATTCCATGTTTCGCTATAATCCTCAATTTGTTTGCCTTACGCAAGGTCTGTAGTCCTATCTCATCTTCCCCTGCAATAATTGCAAAGTAATCTCCTATTATTCGAGCTAACTCATCATCAGAAAAGGGACCACGGTCGTATACCAGCTCACACTTGTTTCTCTTGAGCAAATTTTCAGGTTCATTACTAATCTTCCCGAAGGAAAATGAACTGACTAACACTTTGAATTTATCCATCACCTTCTCCTTTTTACTCTGTTTCGAGAGCAATGAGTCTAATAGGAGAAGAGCTCCCGTGTATACCCTTGATATTAAGAGGGGAAGCTATTATTAATAGTTTCTTCCCTACTACCTTATCAACTTCACCCCCTACATTTTCTATGATGAGAATATTATTAGGTAGGAAATTCTTTCCATGGTTAGGTGGATGAAAGGGAGGCTGAGCAAAAAATTTATGATCATCCACATCACAGGCATCAATCCCTACCAATTTTACCTTCTTGTCAGCCAACCAACTGCCTGCCTCATCACCTATGGCGGTAGAATAAGCATAGTAGTCTTTGGGGTGAGTGTCAAATAGATGGTGCCATCCGGTGTTAATAATGATCATATCATCTGACTGAAGGGTTTTTTTCGTTTTTTCTACTGCCATCTCCAGATCTCTTTGGGAGATACACAGATTTTTTCCACAAGAAGGACCATACTTATCGGAAAGATCGACAACTAGACCCTCCCCTACAAAGCGGTCCAAAGATAAATCTTCCAGTTTTTTCCCATCCCTCACAAAGTGCCAGGGGGAGTCCAGATGAGTAGCAAAATGAAGGGTAATGGTGACCTTGGAACTTCTACAGCCTTGAACTTCAAAAGTTTCATAACTTTCAAATTCAGGTGAGCCAAAAGGATGAAACGTTTTCTTAGATATTCCATGGGTCAAATCATAGATATTTTTTATTTTCATTTTCTTCTCCCTTGTGGATATGGTTTTTGTTCTTTAGCTACACTGGAGGTTACTGTTCTGGCAACGTTAGGAAAACTCTCTCACAGGTATTTTTTGAGTAAAGCCACACTTTTCTCTACCCCTTCTCTCTCATCTCCCTCTCCTTCAAATTCCAGACAAACATACCTATTAAAGTGAGCCTGCCTTAGCATTTCCCTTACCTTACTATAATCAATGGTGATTTCCTCTCCCTGGGAGTCAAATTGATAAGTTTTTGCATGCACATGTACAGCATAGGGAAGAAGAGATTGGAAGGAGTGATAGCGAATATCCTCACGGATATTACCAATATCAGGACAAATCTTGAGGTAAGGAGAATCGAACTCTTCTACTAATCTCAGCACCACTTTGGGATCGGTGTCTCGGGGACAGTTTTCTACGGCCAAGCAAATGTTTCTTTGTTCTGCCTCTCTTAAACACTTCTCCAAACAGGATTTCACAAAGGGATAGAGGGCTTCTTCATCTTTGTTGAGGGCTATTAAGTCTCCTGGAAGTATCCTCAGAATTTTGGAACCCATTTCTTCTATACTATCCATCCATGGGAACACTCGAGCAACATCCTTCTCTCTAACGTTAGGATCTAAACTGGTAAAGTCATGATTATTTACGGCGATAGTTACCACAGTTAAGCCTAAATCCTGAGCCTTTTCTCTTAAATTCCTTATCGTTCCCCCTTTTTCTAAATGCATCTCTAAATGTTCATCCCAAAATTCTACTCCCTCTATACCTAACGTTTGGCATATTTGCAGATACTCCTCCAAACCCCTCTGTCCAGAAGAAATACTCCTGTTAAAACTAAAGCTGGTACAGCAGATTTTCATATTACTATCCTTTCAATACGATTTGTATACCGATTAATAGCTAGCCTTTAACCGCTCCCAAGGTCATTCCCCTTACTACGTGCTTATGCAAGACGGTAACCATTAAAAAAAGTGGTACCAGGCAAACCATAGCAGCCGCAGACATTCCTCCCCAATCAAACCTGAATTGTTGCTTAAAGCCAGCGAAAGCCACAGTAACAGGAACAACTCTGGATCGGGTCAGAACCAAGGGAATGAAAAACTCATTCCACGAGAAAATGAAAGCAAATATGGCGGTAACGGCTATTGACGGAGCAGCTATCGGCAGCAATATTTTCCACAATACCATAAGATTTCCACATCCGTCTACTCTGGCGGCGTCGTCCAACTCCCGCGGAATATCGTTCAGAAATCCATATAAAAGCCAGATGCTAAAGGGTAATGTAGGAATTAAATTGGCCAAAATTACAACTATGTAGGTATCTACGAGTCTAAATTTTTGAAACATAAGAAATAACGGCAGTACTACAGCTACTGCCGGCAGGAAGCGATTGCTCAAAAACCATATAGGAATAAATGTCTTCCCTCTAAAGTTGTACCTGGATAGAGCAAAAGCAGTAACAATTCCTAGTCCCACACTTATGAAGGTAGTACCTGAAGAAATAATCAAGCTATTTAAAACTCTTCCGTAAAATTTCCATTCAGTTTGCAGCCTGATAAAATGCTCGAGAATAGGCTGAAACCTAAATACTGGTGGGCTTGACATTATGAGCTCAGTAGGTTTAACTGCGGTGAGGCCCACCCAAGCCAAAGGAAAAAGATACACTGCAAAAAAGAAAACGTAACTGAGTACCAAGACTATTCTAATTACCCTATTTTTCCATTCCTTATGCATTTTCTGGCCTCCTTCGCAGAACATTAATAAACAATATAACAAAAACGTTAATTAAAGCCAGCATGAGATAAGCATAAGCTGCAGCATGCCCTATCTCGAAATATCTGAATCCCAGCATATAGGCATTAAAAGGTAAAACACTGGTGCTGACAGCAGGACCTCCATATGTGATTACATAAGGAAGATCCATCACTCTAATGAGATCTATTCCCCGAATCAAAATGATTACTAGGAACGCGTGTTTAGTCCAAGGTAACATTATGTACCGAAATCTTTGCCACGCTCCAGCACCGTCAATATTTGCTGCCTCCCACTGATCTTGGGGAATAGATAGAATAGCAGCTAGTAATACCAGAAAAGAAAAAGGGATCCACTCCCATACATCTGCCATGATAAGAGATATCATTGCCCAAGTCGGCCTAGCCAGCCATTCTGGAGCAGGAAGTCCTACTGTTCTTAGCAGGAAGTTAAGGAGACCGAAGGAATACTGGTACATGTACCTCCATATGTTTCCCACCACTACCGGAGCAAGCAGCATGGGCATCATCATCAAAATTCGTAAGCTGCGTAATCCTCTACGGTGTTCTCCAGAAAAGAGCATAGCAGCTAGTAATCCGATCCCAACTTCCCCTGCAAGACATCCTCCCAGGTAAATGAGTGTAAGCCAAAGGGATTTGGGAAAAGAGATTCCCAGGGGATGACCGCTGGTAAGAGTATTTAAAAAATTTTCCCCTCCGACGTAGTTAATACCTCGGCTTGGATCAAGGAGACTATAACTGTGCAGACTTAACCAGGCTGAGTAAATTAGAGGAAAAACACCAAGCACTAATAAAACAGCTATTGCAGGGACTAACATTAACCAGGGTAATTTCTTGCTCCTTTCACCAGACATTTAGCTTTCCTCTTTCACAATTTACTAAAAAAAATGTCGCAGCAAAGATTTTTTGCTGCGACATTATCAAACACCGTTCTCGTTTACTTTTGACTCTGCTCTATCCGTCCCTGCATAACCTTGTAGACTTCCGTGTTGGCATCGCGTACCGCTTCTGCTGGTGTTTTCTCTCCTAACATCATTTTATTTAATTCCACGCCTACTATATTCTCCACCAAACTGAATTCTGCAATGACTGGTCTCGGAATAGCATACTCTAAGGATTTAGCGAGTACCGAGAAGTATCGAGATTTAGCCACATTAACAGGATCAGTTAGAGCAGATATTCTGGCTGGCTGTCCGGTATGAGCTACCAGTAGTTGTTGATTTTCCCTACCTGTATAGAATTTAATGAAATCCCAGGCCTGATCTTTGTAATAAGACTTAGTGTTTATACCCAGTCCGTAACCACCCATAGGTAGAACTCGTTTACCCCTAAAACTAGGAGGAAGAGCTACTCCTATCTTATTTGCCAGTTTAGCTGCCTCCGGGTTAGTAAGTACGTTACCTGCCCATTGATTGGGAGCCATTCCTACAACTCCAGCCGTTCCCATGGCCTCGTACAAGTCAGCCTCAGCCCATCCTATGGCATCAGGAGGGCAGAATTTGGTCAGTTTCAGAAGTAACTCGGCTGCCTCTACACCTGCTGGAGTATCGATCGCCGGCACGTAATTTTCGTCCCAGAAGTATCCCCCCGCACTCATGAACGGAGCGTACCAGACATCTGCCGCCCAGAAACGCTTCAAATTTGCCCCCGCAGCATAAAAAGACGGGGGATTATGGATCTTTGGAGCTACAGCAAATACCTCTTCCCAGCTTGTTGGAACCTTCACCCCAGCATCATCTAAGACATCCTGTCTGTAATAAAACACCTGACTATTTCCATCATGCGGAATAGCCCACCACTGGTCTTTGTACTTGTACATCCCCAGAACTACATCATAGATATCGCTCTGTATGTCTTGCCAGAACTCCGAATCCTGCAGCAGATATGCATCAAGAGGTAACAGGTAACCGGCATCAGCGTATCCCCCGATATATTTATAGTCTATCCAGATGATATCATAGGCTCCTCCTCCACCGGCAACGTCTAAGGCTATTTTTGTTGCCCATTCCTCCCAGGGATAGGACTCTATAACAACATCCACATCAGGGTTGAGCTTCATGTACGCATCAGCCACTCCTTTAACTGCAAATCCGTATCTGGGACCCGTCTGACCAATGAAGGTTAATGTGGTTTTTCCCTGTACCGCAATCGGACAGACGAAACTGGTCAGCAAACCTACCATTGTTCCCACTAATAACCAACTCAACATTTTTTTTGACATTTTCCAAGCCTCCTTGGCTTGATAACTTTACTGTCTTTTTCCCCGACCTAGTTCATTTTTTCATGAGAGCCCTCCCACCCAGAAATCCAATTATTCAACACTTTTCTCTTTTTGGAGGCTCTCTCTTATTCCAAAGCTGACAGGCCTATCTACTTTTTCACCCCCTTCCGGCCTTTTTTAGATCCATTTTGATTTGTCTAATGTCTGTTGACTTACCTCTTATTTTAACAGATTTTTTCGTCTTGTCAAGGGCTCGATAAAAAATTGAGCGGTCAGCTACATCCTGGTAGAGAAGATCCCGCCAATCATTTTTAGCTTTTTGGCCAAGGATTAATTACTGCCTTTATGGCATTATCTGGTCTACTATTGATGAAATGGAAAGCTTGATTAATTCTTTCTAGGGAAAATTCATGAGTAACAAGTTTAGACAATGGAAATTGAGAAGATTGTATGATTTTTACCGCACCTTCATACCCTTGAGCACTTAAAATACATCCCGAAACGCTCACTTCTCTAAACACCAAATCAGTATCCGGGATCAATGTTAATGCTTTTCTACCATTTATGCCAACAAATACACATCTCCCACCCCTCTTTACCATTTTTATGGCTAATACTTGAGCCTCGGGAGAACCACTTGCCTCTATACTCATATCAGCTCCAAAATCACCGACTACTTCCCTAACTTTATCAATGGGATTTTTAATCTGAGATGAATTTATAGTATAATCTGCCCCCAGCTCTTGTCCTACAACTAATCTATTTTCATCTTTTTCTCCGGCTCCTATCAAAATTATAGGATAGGCTCCCGCATTCTTAGCTGCAACTACCGCACATAACCCGATAGTCCCCGGGCCCAGAATTACACAGGACTCACCTGCCCCCAATTTGGCTACATTAACTGCGTGTAAAGCTGTAGCCAAAGGCTCGGTTAATACCCCTGTTTTCCATTCCATTTTTTTCTCATATTTATGGACAAACGCCTCTGGAGGTACATATAAGTACTGAGCGAACCCACCCCACAAAGGAGTAGGAAGTCTAGAAGCTGGGATGTTACATCCATACTGTCGGCCATATCCACCGGTGAATGACGCATCATCCTTCTGGCAAATATTGTATCTTCCCTGTTTGCACCACCGGCATTGATGGCAGGGAATTAGTATCTCAACCGTTATTTGATCGTCTATGTTAATCCTTCTTTGTTGAATAGCTTTGGTACCTACCTCTGTCACTTCTCCAATGAATTCGTGCCCCATAATGTATGGTGTTGATATTCCCTGGACTCCGTTCCAAAAATGAATATCTGATCCACAAATCCCACAGAGTCTAATCTTCATTAAAATATCATAAGGCCCCAAGGACGGTTTTTCAAATTCTTGGATAATAAACTTTCCTGGTTTTACAAACAAAGCCGCTTTTACTTTTTCATTCATTTTTTGGAACTTCACAAGGAGGTTCTTCAGAAGCTTAAGATGGAGATACAGAGTGAATCATCTATTTATCATAACTTTTTCCCATTTTCCTTGTTTTGCACTATTTACAATGGCTTCAACAATTGACTGAATATTGTGTCCAACTCTGAACGTTGGAAAATCAGGCTCAATTTTATCTAAATGCTTTTTCTCCAGGATATACTCATATATTCTGCTAAAATGTTTTTTAAAAGTGTCAGAATATCCTTCTATTTGCCCCGGTGCAGCTCCAATGGACCCTCTTACCTTTGGTTTAAACAAAGCTGGGTCTCTTAAAAGGATCTGATTGGGTTTATCACGAAATCCCACCCACAGCTTGTCTGCCTGAGACAAATCCCAGGCTATCGATCCCTTTAGACCACTAACCTCAAGAAAAAAATCCCACCTTTTCCCTGCACTGACCTCGGACAAAGTAAGCACTCCTTTAGCTCCATTGTTGAACCTCATGAGAATACTAGCGTACTCTTCTAATGGAGTACTCTTTTTTTCGTACCCAGTTTTGACTGGTGAATAAGCCTTATCTTCTCGCTGTCTCAATCGTATCGGGAAAACATTGGTAAAATCAGCACACACTGAATCTATGGTGAGGCCTGAAGTAAATTGTACTAAGTCGAGCCAATGGCACCCGGTCGTTGCCACTACGCAGCTACTACCCCCTTTTTGTGGATCCATTCTCCAGTTGTAATCTGTTTGGTGAAGAAATGCATCCTCCAAGGACCAACCACGTATGATACAAATATCTCCCAGTTCATTTTCCTGGACCATTGCTTTTGTTTGTTGTATGGCCGGAAAAAAACGAATGTTGAAATTAACTGCGGTGACCATACGTTTTCTTTCGGCAATTCTCGCCAATTCTGATGTCTCTTCTGTATTCAATCCCAAAGGTTTTTCGCAGATTACATGTTTATCAGCTTCGAGGGCAGCTTTTGCTTGGGGAAAATGAGCGTGGTTGGGGCTAGCAATGTGGACAACTTCTATTTTTGGATCCGAGATTAGCTCTTGGTAGTTCCCGTATGCCTTGGGTATATTATGTTTTCTTGCGTAAGAGAGTGCCAGGTCTTCGTTAAGATCAGCAAGAGCTGTTATTTCCACAAATTCTATTCTCCTTAAGGCATCTATGTGAGTGAATCCTATGCCTCCACCTCCTATTATACCTACCTTTATTCTTCTGAGCATCAGTTTCTTACGGGGACATTTAATCTAGTCTTGTAGAGACGTAATTTGTCACCGCCTAAGTTACTAAAGACTAACTTTAACTCACTGTTTATCTTTGGGTGACTTTTATTCCCAAAATAGTTTCTTTTCCATAAGGGTTAGTAAGTTTGTCAAAAGGGATCTTCTATATAAGCGATTCTACGCCATTTTCGTAACTACTGTCTGCGTTTACGAAGGATAGTAAACTCAAGAATATTGGGAGCCCAATATTCTCGCCCATATATAATAGGTTTATCTTCAGAGTTATAATCAACCTCCTCCACCAATAATAGAGGTGAGAGGTCCACAATTTTCAATTTATCTAAAATATAAGGTCCGGGTAGAATAGGGATTATCCTACCTAGGCTATATTCTATCTTCTGATTGTACTTTTCCTCCAGAAATTTAGATAAAGATCCATTAAGCTCTTTTAAAACCTCGATTCTTCCCACAATGTTCTCTGAAAAGACATCCAAAGTATAGACAGCCGGTTTTTCATTCGCCGTTCTTACTCTCTCCAATATTATCACGGGAGAGCCTACTTCAATATTCAACTTATTGGAAATTGTTTTATCTGCTTTAGTGCGTTCTAATTTAAACCAAGCTGTACCAGCTTTTAAACCTTTGGATTCTATAACCTCTGTTGCACTAGTGTTCACCTCCAATGGATTTCGAATAATCAGATCCGAACTTCGTACAAAAGTGCCTCGTCCTTGGCGTCTAATAATAATTCCATCTTCTTCTAATAAACGCAGTGCCTCCCTTAGAGTTACCCGGCTGACTCCTAGCATCTGAGCCAATTTTGTCTCGTTAGGTAGTCTATCTCCAGGTGCCAGGATACTCCTTTGAATTAACTCTTCTATTTTATCTCTAGCTATAAGGGGAAGCGGTTGGGTTAACTTTTCGATTTTAAATTGTTCCATTGGTTCGTTTAATGTCTGTTGACTTACCTTATTATTATAAGAATTATTTTCACCTTGTCAAGTAGGCAAAAATTCTGTGTTAATTAACAATTAAAAGTGCACTATTGGACGTAAATCAGGTGGCTTTCTGGAGAAGGAAGCTACTTTCTCCTTTCTTTATTTTACCTATAATGGAGTTACAATTTGTTCGAGGCAGGTAGAAATAATAAAAATGAGGTGATGAAGGGTGAGGAAAGGGCAAGGCCCTGGTTAATTGGTCCTCTCTCTGAAGCTTTAGGTCTTGCGAGGGGTGTCTTCCTTGTTCCTCTGCTGTGTGTTGGACTAGCGGGTATCTTTTCTTCCTATGTCTCTTTACTGAGACCCATTAATGGCCCTTAATATATCTTTTCCTTCAATAAATTCTATCCTTTAGGGACAATGGCTCCTTGGGAACATACTTGAGCACAGAAACCACAACCCGTACACAGAACCTTATCTACCAAAATAACCTTTTCATTAGTATTTTCCTGGTAAATAGCCGGGCAGCCAACTTTAAGACATCGGCCGCACTGGGTACACCTATCTGGGTCTATGGTCCAGGGACCTTTCTTTGGTTTTTCTATTAGAATACAGGCGCGTCTGGAAATAATTACCGAAGCGGCTTTTTTTCTAACTTCCTCTTTAAGAACTCTCAAAGTCTGGCCAAAATCGAAAGGATCGATAACTCGAATATTCTTGATTCCACAAGCCCTGGCAAAATCTTCCGGGTATGCGGTGTAAGTTCTCTTTTTCATCAGGGTTCTGCCTGTACCAGGATGATCCTGAAGGCCAGTCATCGCCGTAGCTCTGTTGTCAACAATTACAATGGTAGAAATCCCTTTATTGTATGAAATCTCCAGAAGCCCCGTCATCCCAGCGTGAAAAAAAGTAGAATCTCCCACAATTCCGATCAAGGGCTTGTCTCTAAATCCTGCTTTATCCATGCCTTGAGCCACAGTTATTCCTGCTCCCATACAAAGAATGGTATCTAATCTTTCATAAGGAGGAAATACTCCTAAGCTGTAACATCCTATATCTCCGCTTACCACACAATCGATTTGGGAAAGGGCATAAAAAAGGCCTCTACTTGGACACCCTGCACAGAAAACCGGAGGCCTTGCTGGAAGAAGGATAGCCTTTTTATCTGCTTTCTTTTCCACTAATAGCACACTGCCGTTCTCTATCCTGTCATGCCCCTGAGCCACTTTGTCCGGGTTTAACTCTCCTATCCCCGGAAAAAAGTCTCTTCCCTTTGTTTTTATACCTAAGCTGCGGATATGCTCTTCCAGAAAATTGTCAAGTTCTTCTATCACAATCAATTCCTGGTAATTATGGGCAAACTCTCTAATAAGGTCATCGGGAAAGGGATAAGAAAGACCGAGTTTTAATATGGAGGCTTCCTTAAATTCCTCCATGGCATACTGAAAAGTCACTCCTGAGGCTACCACTCCCACTTCTTTTCCTCTGGCAATTATCCGATTCTGGGAACATTTATTGACGTAGAGCCTCAGTTGTGCTAATCTCTTCTCCATCCTCTCTCTCATCTTCCTGGCATAGCTAGGAACGGCTACGTACTTTTGGGGGTTTTTGAGAAACTCGATTTTCCCCTGGCTAGCTTTCCTTTTCTCCAGCCTAACCACTGATTTGCCATGTGAGATGCGGGTAGTAGAGCGGAGGATAACTGGGGTATTGAATCTTTCCGATAACTCAAAAGCCGCAATCATAAAATCCTTTGCCTCCTGACTATCAGAAGGTTCGAATAGAGGAATTTTGGCAAATCGAGCGTAGTTCCTGGAATCCTGCTCATTTTGTGAAGAATGCATACCAGGATCATCGGCTACCACTACCACTAGACCCGCCTCAGTTCCCATATAGGAGAGAGTCATCAAAGGATCAGCGGCTACGTTTAATCCCACGTGTTTCATAGTGGCCATGGACCTGGCACCTACCAAAGACGCTCCAACAACGACTTCCAGCGCTACCTTTTCATTGGGGGCCCATTCGCAGTAAACTTCGCTCTCATACTGTGCCAGAGATTCCAGGATCTCGGTACTGGGAGTTCCCGGATACCCTGCCGCGAGCCTCACCCCAGCTTCATAAGCTCCCCGCGCAATCGCTTCATTCCCGCTTAAAATCCTTGATCTGTTGGGCATGTAAATCCCGGTTCGGTAAACTACGTCATTATTATAGCAAAAAACTTTTTTTTACATTTTTGGAGTGGAATTTTTGGCCGACTTACTAAGCCAACATATTTAGTCCTTCTCTTTTAATCACATATTTTGTTTTTTGTCAAGTGGTATCTCGGGACTCTTCCCCTCCGTCGCTGTATATCGACTTTGGATTGTTTCTGCTCGTCTTCTCGTTTCGGGAAAGACGTGAAACTCCTCGCTCCGCTCCTCAGACAACACGTCTTTCTTCTTCCTCAACTCCAAGACTCGTTAAGGTGGCTGATATAAGGCTCCTTCGGGCAAAGTCCCTCGATACGTGTATAAATCTTCTAAATATTAATACCTTTCTGGTACTATCACGTAATTAGCAGAAACTCAGAAGACCTGTCATGAACATTGTTACACCAGTTGAAGACAAACTTGCTCTTATTGATAAAATGAGGTATAATAGTTTTTAATCAGGACTTAAGTCCTCAGGCAACCAATGGTAAGACATTAGCCAGCCGAACAAGATCAATGAAAGAAAAACTACCAGCAAAGCTCTGGCAAATAAGGATGGAGAGGGCCGGAGAGACAACAAGACTCTATGTAGTTTCTATCCACCAGCCCATGCTGGTGTTTGAATCTTATTTTGGCAGACTCAGAAGACGGTTCGAGATAGCCCCCTCAAAGAAACAGGACCCACCAGTGTTTTACCTGCTTGCGGGAGAGAATGCTGAGGTAGAAAGAGCCACAGATATGCACGGTTTCAAACTCAAAGCTATTACAGAACACCACATAATCTTAGAGGTGAAAAATCCAGAAAATAAAAATCTTTATGAAATTTCTCTTTTTAACCCCCGCTTGAGGGGCTTCTGGAGAAGAGAGTACATTTTCTCAAAAGACAAGAGGGAAGCAGCCAGTTTTGCCCAGCAATTTAAGGAAAACTATCACATCGATATAAAGAAATCATCTAAGATTGATGGCTATCGGGTAGAGGCGATTGAAAAAGACCGAATAATTCTCACCAGACAGGCTTAAAAAATGAGCGGGAAATCAGGTAATATGGGAGCAAAACCTCCACTTAAACCGGATGCAGAAGGAAAGTATAACCTGGCCATCAAACATGCTAAGCAGAAGCTCAAGGAGATGGATGTAGCTGATATTTGCCAGAGAAGCAAGGCGAGTTATTCCCAAAAAGAAGGTTTTCTTCTGCCCTATCTTAATTACACTCTGCGCATAGACCCTCAAAATTTCGCCGTTTTTTCAACTGATCCTAAAAAGATAATAGATCCAGCACTTGAAGTACTGATTCTGCACTATCTTAGAGATGCCCGAACTACAGGGCCAACTGGTAAATGGGTGAGTTATCGGGAGCTACCCAGCGGAGGGTTCTACTATGCGGTTTTTCGAGCCCGGACAGA
Source organism: Candidatus Aerophobetes bacterium Ae_b3b (assembly GCA_005223085.1). Classification (GTDB taxonomy): domain Bacteria; phylum Aerophobota; class Aerophobia; order Aerophobales; family AE-B3A; genus AE-B3B. The sequence continues at coordinate 23,215 of NJBP01000024.1, forward strand.
GATTCCTCTCATTAAGAGGCTTGGAAGTCGGCCAGAGTTATTTAAAAAGGCTGCCTGTAGCCTGGGAGGAGAACCGGCTCAATACGGCGATCTCGCTTTTAAAATTATCACCTTCCCCAGACTTCCCTTGGTCTATATTCTCTGGACCGAAGATGAGGAGTTTCCGGCCAAGGCGTCGGTTCTCTTTGACAGCTCAGCCGAAAATCACCTGCATATTGAGGATCTTGCTTATCTGGGTGAGACAGTAACCAGGGAGCTGATAAGATCAGCCCCGCGAATATAGCGAGCCGTATCACTCCCCGCTTACCTTTTGCCATATCTCCTCGTAGGCTTTAAGGTCCCCATCAGAAAAGAGAACAAAGCGCACCTCTTCAAAGTCGTGTTCCTTAAGGAAGTCCCGAACTGTTGAGAGAGCAATCCAAGCAGCATTGTGGATGGGGAAACGATAGGCACCGGTACTGATTGAGGGAAATGAAATGGATCTAATACCTTTATTCTTGGCCAGAGTGAGACTATTGCGGTAAGCATGGGCTAAAAGCAGGTTCTCATCCTGGTTTCCTCCCGACCATACAGGACCCACCGTATGAATGACATATTTGGCCTTGAGTTTTCCTCCTGTGGTGATGACCGCCTCACCCGTAGGACACTCTCCCTGCCTTACCCGAATCTTCTTACACTCCTCAAGGATCTCGGGACCACCGGCTCGATGGATTGCGCCATCTACGCCACCACCTCCTAAAAGACTGGTGTTGGCAGCATTAACAATTGCCTCGGTGTCCTGCTGGGTTATGTCGCCCCGAATCAAGCTAAGCTTGGCATTGTTTACTTTGGCCTGCATTGCCCGCCTCCACAGAAAAAAAATTCTTATATAGATCCAGTAGCTCTACTAAACCCGATTCCTTAGATATTTTCTGAGGTCCCTCCCAAACTCCGGGTTCTTAAGAGCAAAATTAATAGTAGCTTTTAAAAACTCTCTCTTATCACCACAATTCCAATAGGTACCTTCTAGCTTACAGGCATAGACGGTCTCATTTCTACAAAGATTCTTCACCCCATCTGCTACCCAGATTTCTCCTCCTTTTCCTGGCTTGGTTTCCTCCAGTGCTTCAAAAATTTTTGGGGTAAACACATATCGTCCTACGCTGGCAAGATTAGACGGAGCATCATCAGGATGAGGTTTTTCAACGGTGTCTAAAACCTTGTATACCCCTTTTTCGATCTCTTGGGGCTTTATTACCCCAAATTGGGAAATTTTTTCTCTGGGCACCTCCATTACCCCCATCACCGAACCCTGGTACTTTTCAAAGACCTTGATCATTTGACCTATGGCTGGGATCTTCGCCTCTATTATGTCGTCTCCATAGGAAAAAGCAAAGGGTTCATCATCCACCACAACTTTAGCACAGAGAAGAGCATGACCGTTTCCTAGAGGCATCTTTTGTCTGACATAAATAAATTTAGCTAGATTAGATATTCTCTTTACTTCCTCTAGCAGGTCCAGCTTATGTGCCTCTTTTAATCGGTACTCGAGTTCAAAACTTCTGTCAAAATGGTCTTCTATGGATCGCTTGTTTTGACCAGTAACCAAGACAATTTCCTCAATACCTGCGTCCACCATCTCCTCAACCACATATTGAATAATGGGTTTATCAACCACGGCAAGCATTTCTTTGGGCTGAGCCTTTGTCGCCGGAAGAAATCTAGTACCGAATCCAGCCACTGCAATAACTGCTCTTCTTATTTTTGGAGTCATCGGCTACCTCGTAAGTTAATATGGTGCATTCTACATCATAAATACTTAATGGGAAAGCTTATCTTTATCTTCTAATCCTTGGGATATTTTTTTCTCAAATCCTCTTCCCGTGGGTCGATAATACTTCCTATTTTCCAGGCCTTGGGGTAGATATTGCTGCTTCACTCTGGCCTCAGGAAAGTCATGAGGATACCGGTAGTTCTTTCCATAACCTATTTTTTTCATTAAGGAAGTGACGGGATTACGAAGATGCAAGGGTACCGGTAAATTCAAAGTCCTGGCTACATCTTCTTTGGCTTCTAAGAGTCCCTTGTAAGAAGCATTAGATTTGGGAGCAGAAGCCAGGTAGGTAGCAGCCTGAGCTAGATTAATCTGGGCCTCAGGCATACCCACAAATTCTACTGCCTGAGCTGCTGCCGTAGCCACTGACAAAGCCTGAGGATCGGCATTACCCACATCTTCAGAGGCAAAAATGACCATTCTTCGCGCAATGAAACGAGGATCCTCCCCGGCTTCAATCATGCGAGCTAGCCAGTAGAGGGCAGCATCTGGATGCGATCCTCGCATAGACTTAATAAAGGCAGAAATAACATTATAATGCTCCTCCCCTGCTTTATCATATAAAAGAGCTTTACTTTGTAGAGCCTCCTCAGCTTCTCTTAAGCGAATGTAACGAAAGCCATTCCTATCCGGTCTACCGGTCTCAGTAGCTATCTCCACTGCATTTAAGGCCACTCTGGCATCGCCGTTGGAGCCATCAATAATTAGATTTAGAGCCTTTCGGTCGATTTTTATCTTATACTCACCGAGACCCTCCTTTTTGTCTTTTATGGCCCGGTCCAGGATTTTCTTAATTTCCTTCGGACCAAGCCTTTCCAGGGTAAAAATCCTGGTTCTAGAAAGAAGCGGCCCAATAACTTCAAAACTTGGATTTTCAGTAGTAGCGCCAATTAGAATAATGGTTCCATTTTCTACGTGAGGGAGAAATGCATCTTGCTGAGCTTTATTAAACCGATGGATCTCATCGATAAAGAGGATGGTCCTCTGATGGTAGACTTTCAGCCTGACCTGGGCTTCTTTTACCACTTTTCTCACATCGGCTACTCCCGAGGTAACCGCAGAAAATTGAAAAAAACAAGATTTGGTAAGATGAGCAATAATCCTGGCCAAAGTCGTCTTTCCGGACCCCGGGGGACCCCAAAAGATGAGAGAAGCTAGTTTATCCTCCTTGATCATCTTTTGCAGAATTCTTCCCTCGCCCACGATATGTTGTTGGCCTACAAACTCATCCAAGCTCTGGGGTCGGATGCGATCAGCAAGAGGAGCCTCTCTTTTTTTATCCTTCTCTTCCCCCGAATGAAATAGGTCCATCCTCATAAACTTTGCCTTTCTTAATTTATGATCTTTTCGGGGATTTAGTCACTCTAACTTACCTACCCTTACCTTAACTCTTTCTATTTTTTGTAAAACCTACATTCCCTCAGCATTCTACAACAAAAAAGGCTTACGTCAAATAAGAATCAAAGTCACCCCCAGCCTCTGTCCTTGCCCTTTTTCTAGTTTTCCTTCTAATCTCACAGTTTCTTTTTAAGCTTGTGGTTTCCCTGGATTTTGGGTGCAGACCGACACCTGGAGTCTTGAAAAAGAGTAAATTTATGCTATGCTCTCCTCTCCTCACATTTAACCTCTCTAATAAACCAGTGTATAGACAGATGTTTTTCTATGGGGAGTAGCATGATAAGCAAAAAGGGAATAATAGCCTTGTCGGTTACTGTCTTTATCTGGGCAAGTACCTTCACCGTAATCAAAATTGGACTGGAGCGCATCACCCCCTTAAATCTATCGTTCGTTAGATCTATCTTAGCTACCTTTTTCCTGCTAGGGTGGCTTCTACTCAAAGGAAACCAGCAGGAAATTGCTAGAGCGTTAAAGTTTCATTTAGGGTATATTATTGGTTTGGGAGTAGTTGGCGTTGCCTTATTCAATATCTTTCAAAATATAGGCATTGGTCTTACCTCATCGGGGATAGCTTCCTTATTGGTCGCCTCCAATCCGGTATTCATTTTAATTTTAGCCGCCAGCTTTCTCGGCGAAAAAATCACCAAAAGTAAAGCAGCTGGTATAGTGCTGGGTTTTGTCGGAATCATCATAGTCACCTTCCTGGGCAAGAATATGGCTTTATTGTTAAGATCAGGATCTTTCTGGGGTAATATTCTGGCTTTGCTTTCCGCTGTATGCTGGGCAGTTTATTCAGTTATGAATAAAAGCGCTCTAAAAAGGTACAGTCCCCTAATTTTAACTGCTCTAGCCTATGTTTTTGGATCCCTCATTCTTTTTTTCTTTTGCTTTACCTTTGAGGATGTGTCTCTTATTTTCCAATGGTCACTTTCCTCCTGGTTAATACTTCTCTATCTAGGTATTCTTGCTTCAGGAGTTACTTTCTATCTCTGGAACTATGCCTTAAGTATTATGGAGGCATCCAGAGTTTCGGTTTTCATTTTCCTGATTCCCGTATTGGCTATCTTGTTGGGAAAGGTGATTCTTAACGAGACTATTACCGGTTTTACTTTCCTGGGGACTGCTCTGGTGTTATCGGGGATCTATTTGATGGAGAGATAGATCTTGAAAAAGGAAACCTTTGAAAGCTATCTTTTTCACCACCCTTGACGTCAAAACAAACTGGAGTATACTATATAGTAGAACTAAGTGAGCTCAAGTGGGGATGTGATGAGTAGATAAAGGTAAAATTCCTACTTTTAGAAGTTGGAGATTCAAAAAAGAAATTTAGTCGGAGGTGGAGAAACGCAAAAAACTATAGATGTGAACGACAAAAGTTAAAAATGGAGGTGGATTATGATTCTGAAATCCGGTGAAGAAAAAAGACAAGAAGAGGAGGCCACCGTCCAGGAATTTAAATGGGCGGGAAGTCCTGAAGAGGCGCTCCAGGGAAAAGGAAAAGTTTATCTTACCACCCACAGATTGATTGTGGAAAGAGAATCTGAAGGAAAGTCAGTCAGGGTTTTTGAGTTTCCTCTGAAAGCTGTTCAGCAGGTGGCTGCCAAAGGATTTTTTAGCAAAATCCTCTCGCTTGAGGTTAACCTCTCGCAGGTGGAAAGTGACGTCAAGAAGATAAGTTCTTCGGAGAAAAAAGGATTTGGCACGCTTCAGATCAAGGTAAACGATCCCAAGGCCTGGGCAAGCGAGATAGGTTTCCGAAGTAGGAAAACATAAGGAATTGTGTCGAGAAAAGTAAGGAATCGAGGCAAAGCTTACTGTTCTTCAAGACTAGCTAGGACGAAGGAAAAGTCTCTGGGGGCACCTTATTCATGCACCATGATATCATCGTATGCAACATGGATTCGGGGAGAAACAAAGAAGCCAATCTTTCCCTGGCGGAAGGTATTATCATTCACGGAAGCTAGACGATAATTATTTACATAAACCGATATATTGGATCCTTCACATCTGACTTGAAGGTAGTTAACAGTATTTTCCTGATTGAGGTAAGACGAGTCTGTCCATTCTTGGAGAGGAAATGCATCACCGCCAGCTACTTTCCAAATGCTATAGTGCCCATCACCCCTTAGTCCAAAAAGATAAGTGTTTTCACTGTCTAGAAATCTAAACATCAGGTAATATTCCCCATCATTTGATCCCCCTATCTTTCTGACTTTCACCTTACAGGTAAAGTCGGAGAAAATCTTACCATGCCAGGAAAGATAACCTTCGTTCCCTCCAGAGATATGGTACTCACCATTCTCATGATAGGCATATTCAGATTCTGCCCAATTACCCTTCTGGCTAAAGTCATCCTGGAATAAGAGAGGAGTGGCGGATTTTAATCTTCTGGTTGCTTCCAGAAATTCAGTCCGATAACGATTTTTTCCGGATAAATTGGAGAACTCCTGAACTTGATGCTCAATCTTTTTAATTCGCTGCAAGGTTGGAGGATGGGAGCTGATTAAGGTTTCAATAGCCAGAGGTTCTCTCTTTTCGAGTTTCTTTAGTTTGGCCAGAAAATCTCTCAAACCTCCGGGATCATAATCTGCCTCGTAAGCGTATCTTGTTCCCAGTCGGTCAACTTGAAACTCATCCTCCCGGCTATATCCCAGAAGAATTAAGTTAAAGACGACATCGATGATTTGTCTAGCGTCCTCGTCCTTGAGCAAAAGACTTGCCAATATGGTATAGGCTAACATCCCTTGTATCTTTTTAACTGCATGTCTGGCCGTGACATGGCCAACCTCATGTCCCAGGATACCAGCCAGCTCTGCCTCACTTTCAATAGTCTTTAATATTCCGGTGGTTACGTAAATAAAGCCACCAGGACAGGCAAAGGCATTGACCATGGGATCATCCAGGATTTTAAAATGATACTCGAGATTCTGGCGATCACAAACCCGAGCTATCCTCTGGCCTACTTTATCAATGTAAGCTGTAAGTTCGGGATCATTGAGAACTTTGAATTTAGTCTCCACTTCCCTGGCTACACCACGTCCAATAGATACCTCTAACTCCTTGGGAATTAGAATAATATCCTTAGACTTTTTTGAGACTGCGGCGGTAAGGCCGGCAAAAAGAACAAAATTTAAGGTGAGTGTAAGCAGCAAAATCTTCTTCATTTTTTCACCCCCACAAAGGCTGGAAAAGGAAAAAACTGTACTACAGCCATTCTTAAGGTTCATTGTATCATAACTTATTTACCAGGTCAATCTTCAGGACCAAAATAAATTTGACTTCTCTGATTTCTATTGCTATATAAGAATAAACAAAGGACTAAACTATGCCTGCAGGCCAAAAGCTAGAAATAAAGTACCAGGGTAGGTGGTTAAATATTTCCTACTGTTATGAAGAAAGGGGGGAAGAGACCCTTTTCTTCATTCATGGATTGGGCTGCTGTAAAGACTCATTTGGGGGCATTTGGAAAGCGCAGGGGTACCATAACTACTCCATATTTACCTTTGATTTACCCGGCTTTGGTGACTCTTCAAAACCTACCAGTTTTTCCTATGATATGAAGGATCATGCTGGAGTAGTAGACAGGATAATCAAGAGGCTAAATTTAAAGAACCTTCACCTTATCGGGCACAGCATGGGAGGAGCTATCGTGCTTTTCTACCTGGATGCTGCCACTGATAATGCTCTTTCTTTCATTAATCTGGAAGGAAATCTTTGCCCGCAGGATTGTACCTTTAGTCGGCAAGCAAAAAATGCATCCTGGAGAGAATTTGAAAGCTCTGTTTTTGATCAAATAAAAGAGGAAGTGAGAACCTCCGAGGATAAAGACTTAAGAGTGTATTATGGATACCTTTGTAAAAGCAGCCCTTATGCCTTTTATCAGAGTTCCTGCTCCCTGGTCCGATATTCAGACAGTGGAATTATTCTTAAAAAATTTCTTCACTTACGGGTGAAATCATACTATGTCTTTGGGGAGAAGAACAAAAAAACGGAAATTATAAAGACTTTGAATGACCATCGCCTACATCTTACTTCGGTTCCCCAAAGC
>NJBP01000025.1 GCA_005223085.1 Candidatus Aerophobetes bacterium Ae_b3b
TGTTATCGTAAACTACGGTAATAATTACACTTGAGAAATCTTCTGAATTTTTTTGCTCGCAGAATGCTTCCTTTAATGATAGCGAAAATATAAATGCTATGCTTATCATCTCTATTGCTACTTTCATTTTGCTCACCTTCCTTATAGGTTTTTGCTCGTCTGTTCTAATTTCTATTTCCCCCTTTGAAGCCTTTTAGGGCCGATAGTGCTGCTTTCGGGGTGTGTTAAGGTCTTCTTGAGTTAGTCCTTCTGAAAAATTTTCATCCTTCATGCTTTTACCCACTCCCCCTTTTCCGCTGACGATTATTAATTTGTGCTTAATTTTCTTCATCCGATGGTTAATTTTTTCTCTAGATTTCAAGAATCTTCTCCCAGAGATTTTTAATCTGCTGTGTTACTTGATTATTTGAGTATTCCACTATGGGCAGGCCTCTAACTAAAGCCTCAGTAACCGAGATGTCAAAGGGAATTTCCCCAACCAGCTCAATATTATTACTGCGGCAATATTCTTCAATTCTTTGAGTCATCACAAGATTCAGATCATACTTATTAATGCAGACCACCCCTTTAATACCGAAATGATGAGCTACTCCCACAATCCTTTCCAAATCATGAATGCCGGAAAGGGTGGGTTCGGTAACAATTAAGGCAATATCTACTCCCGATAAGGAGGCAATAACCGGACAGCCGATCCCGGGTGGACCATCTACGATGACAAAATCCCTTTCTTCCTTTTCCGCAATAAGTTTGGCATTTTGTCTGACCAGGGTTACTAACTTTCCCGAGTTCTCCTCAGCAATCCCCAGTTTTGCGTGAACAAAGGGGCCGTATTTGGTCTCGGAAACGAACCATTTTCCAGAAAGATTATCTACCATCTTAATTGCTTTTTCGGGGCAGATATGGGAACAAACACCACAGCCCTCACAGGAAATGGGATCAATCAGGTAATTAGCTATTGCTTCAAAGCGGCAAATCTCTTGACATTTTCCACATTGGGTGCATGCCCGCTCATTAATGAAAGCAGTTTTTCCTCCGCTAAATTCATGAGTTTCTTTAACAGTTGGATGGAGCAAAAGATAAAGATCTGCGGCATCCACATCACAGTCAGCCATAACTTTGTTTTTAGCTAAACTGGCAAAACTTGCCGTAATGACACTCTTTCCAGTTCCCCCTTTACCACTGATGACTACAATCTGTTTCATAATAATGAGACTAATTAGCCTCCGGTTAACTCTTCGATCTTTTTATAAAGCTTTAGGAAATCTTTTTTGTAGGCCGGTTTTGCTTCTGTTAGAGGAGTCCCTTTGGAATAGGCGATGGCAATATCTCGATCCAGAGGGATCTGCATTAAGATAGGAATTTTCTCATCTTGACAATACTCATCAACTTTATTATCTCCTACATCAGCCCGATTTATTATTACCCCAAAAGGTATTTTCAGTTTCTTTAGCACTTCCACTGCTAAGACCAGATCATTTAGACCAAAGGGAGTAGGCTCGGTTGCCAAAAGACAAAAATCGCTTCCCTTCACCGACTCAATTACCGGGCAGGAAGTTCCGGGAGGGACATCAATGATGGTAACTTGATTATTATGGGAACGGTTCTCAAGACTGGCTCTTTTTACTGCCCTGACTAAAGGGACGGCCAAGGCTTCTCCTACATTCAATTTTCCGTGAGTGAACAAAATGGAGCCAGCCTTTCCTTTTTGAAGCACTCCTATCGGCCTATTTACTTCTTCAATAGCATCCTCTGGACACAGAAGCTTACATCCACCACAGCCGTGACAAAGTCCAGTAAAGACGAGCACCCTTTCCTTAACCACCGCCATGGCATTATAAGCACAAACTTGAGCACACTTTCCACAATAGCTGCACCTGTCTTCGTTAACTTTCGGTACCGGAATATTCACCCACTCGGTAAGGGTAATCTTAGGTTTTAGGAAAATGTGAGCATTTGGCTCTTCTACATCACAGTCCAAAAACTCAGTATTTCCTAAGGACAGAGCTAAGCCTACAGCTATAGTAGTCTTCCCTGTTCCTCCTTTACCACTGGCTACTGCAATTACCATTTCTCTCGACCAATCATTATCTTTGGCAAACACCACTGTCAGATTTTACTTTCTAATCATTCTTGTTCCGCACTTGGGGCAGCTCATTTGATAACAAGGCTGGCCCGCTCCGTGAGGAACATTAGTTCCACATTTGGGACAAACACATTCACCTCCAGGACCAGCACCTGGACGGGTACCACCCATCCTCCCGCCACCACCGCCACCTCTGCCTCCTCCTGGAGGTCCTGTTCCATTTCCTCTAGGCATTTTTTTACCCCTTACAGTAATTAGCAAAGCTAACTACCGATATTTAGTTATTAATGATTAGTTTTTGGATAATTACTTTCCTTTTTCCCCTAGTTCTTTAATTCGCTTATTGATCTGGTCCAACTGTTGACTTAGAGCCTGAGCTTGACTCTTCAGGGACTGTAGCTCTTGATCTTTTGTCATCGGCGAAGGAGCACCTGGAGCAGCTCCTGTTCCATAGGGTATTGTCTGGAAACCGCCTCCCATCATTCCTCCACCCATTCCACGACCAGCCCCGGCTCCTCCACCTCGTCCCATACCGCGACCACCCCCTATACCGGGAAATTGTCCCATACCGGGAGTCATTCCTGGAGTTGGACTCATCCCCCCAGTTCCAAAATGCCCAGGTACATTTGCCTGACCACTAGGTTGAAGCTCTCCCTTTTTATATTTTTCAACAGCATCTTTCACAGTTCCGCTGACTCCAACTATCACCTGGATTCCCGCCGCAGATAGGGTTTGGAAAGCATTGGGACCGCAGTTACCGGTAAGGATCACAGTGACACCTTTACCCGCTACCATTTGAGCAGTCTGAATCCCTGCTCCGTGCGTCGCGGCAAGGTTAGGATTTGGGACTGCTTCAAATTCCAACGTCTGCGGATCCACCACAATAAAATACTGGCAACGACCAAATCTGGCGTCCACCAAAGCATTTAAATCTGGCCCTGTTGATGATACTGCTATTTTCATAATAGTCTCCTTTCATAGATTAATTTTGTTACCATTTCCAGATTAATTCCCAAAAAATTCAAGGCAAAATTGTCTTGGATTTTGAGTAAGGAATTTTCCACCTTCTTCTAAGGGATCATAAGAGGTAGGTAAAATTTACCCCTTAAATTACTTTATTCTTACTTTTCCATCTTTTCTAATTCCTTGATGCGGGAGTTAGTCTGGTCTATCTGACTCTTTAGAACGCTAGCTTGACTCCGCAGAAAACTTAGCTCTTGCTCCGGGCCTGCCCCGGGTGCAAAGGGAGCTACCCCGGGAGTAGTCCCTGGAGCCTGTGGAAAACCGTAAGGCATTGCTCCTGTTTCACCATACATGGGATAAGGTGCCTGCCCTGCTTGCATAGCCTGCCAATAAGTCTGGGCCTGTGGAGTTGGCCATTGACCGGTCATGAGATAACTAGCTGTTGGTCCTAATCCGGTGGGACTCCTTCCCAGCCAACCCGGGGAGAAACCAAACCTCATCCAGCCAGGTAGACCAGTAAGATGATACATATATCTATTACCATATCCTCCAGGCATTTGTCTCACCACCTTTCCCTTGGATTTATTGTTTTCTTAACTTTTAGCTTTTTCTTCGATTTGACTTATCTTTTGTAAGATTTTAGAGTGGTTCATCAGCGGTAGTAAGGGGAACCTAATCCTCTTCCATAATAGGGAGGATATCCTGCTCCCACATATCCGGGTAAAGCCCCAGCATAATAGGGACTGTAAGGAGTAGTAGCCCACCACCCACGGGGAAGCCAGGGAAACCGCCTGCAGAAAGGATAGGGATTACCTCCCCAAACCCCATAGCCTGGTCCCCAAAAACCTCTACCACCAAATCCTCGTGCCATTCTATTTCACCACCTTTCATGAGATGTTGATCTAAAAATCGGGGCTCTCAATGACAGGGCTCGCTACTTTTAAGCTCTCCTTTTAAGAAGCTGTGCACTGCTTCCTTAACCTTGCCACTTGCTCCAGTAACTACCTTGATTCCATACTGATTAAAGAACCCTACTGCTCTTGGTCCCATTCCTCCGGCGATGATGACCTCAATTCCTTGCTCCTTCAAGAAGGAAGGAACCTGTCCTGGTTGTCCATGAGCTGTAGCGTAAGGATTGGCAATTACTTTTACTGGCTGTTTAACTTTTTCCTCCTCTACCTCCAGAATCACATAGTAAGGACACCTACCAAAATGCCTGCTTATCTCAGCTTCCAGGCCGCTGTTGCTTTGCGCTGCCACACCTATCTGCAACTTTACACCTCCTTATTGAGAATTATTCTCAATTTGAGAGAAAAAAAATTATTGGCATCTATTGCACGACCCATAAAAATGAATTTGATGACTGTTTATCTTGAATTTGTGTTTTTTTGAGAGCTCAACCTCTAACTCTTTGATAAACTTGATTTCCTTTTTCATAAAATCACTATAGTCAATTATTTGTCCACAGCGCGTGCAAACCATATGGTGGTGGTGCTCTTTTATAACTTCACTAGCCAGTTCATAGCGGCTCCGTCCATCGCCAAAATCAAACTTAAAGACAAGACCCATCTGAGTTAACAGGTCCAAAGTTCGATACACTGTGGCCAAACCAATCCCGGGATAGTTTCTATGAACGGATAAGAATATTTCTTCGGCACTTAAATGTTTAGGGTTTCTCGCGAAGACATTTAAGATTGCCTGCCGAGGCAAAGTCAACCTAAAACCCGCGTTTCTGAGTCTGCCATGGAGCCAGGGACGACCAACCATTTTTGCACCATCCGCAATTGGTTGATAATGATTTTCATTTTTATTATACTCGATATGTAAAATTTGTCAACCCCTGGAATTAAATCGACATGTGACCGAAATTGGTATAATACTCCCTGGTTAAATAAAAAGTCCGGGCAGCAAAGGACAACGAATATTAAAAAGTTAAGGATTGTTCAAAATGGAGTAGTTTCTATCAGGGCCTAGCTATCTTACCCTGACTAGATGAACAGAACAGGAGATGCAGGGATCGTAAGCTCTGGCCACCATCTCTAATTTTGCTTGGAGACTCTTCTCTGGCTCATTAATCAGGCGCCCGGCCGAGGCTCGAAAATCCTTTTCTATATTGGCCAAATTTTGAGCGGTGGGGGTGATGACATCAGCTTTGGTTACTCTTCCTTCCTTATCGAAAGTGTAACTATGATAAAGTGTTCCTCGGGGGGCCTCAGCAGCGGCCGTCCCCTGACCAGCTTTGGGTTTAATCTTAACCGGTTTCTCATCCTTTATTCCTTTTTCAACTATCTCATCAATAATTTGGATAGATCTTTCTATAGAGTAGATTATTTCAATGGCCTGGGCGGTGTTATTGTGAAGTATATTTTCAGTAGGCGAATCGAGGCCTAATTTTTCTTTGGCTTTTTTAGCTGCGGAATTTAATTTGTGACCATTGAGCATCACTCTGGCCAGGGCACCAACCATAAATGGTTTACCTTTAAAATGACTGCGTTTAGCATGGGAATGAGGAACAACTCTCTCATTGCAAACCTCTTTATATGATTCAATCTCCTTTGACTCTCCGCCAGAAAAAATAATTTTATCTCCAAAAAGACTGTATTCTTGGGCTGAGGAACCTAATGCTGCATAGACGGTAGGGGATTGGGAAAAATTGGGAATTTCTAAACTGGCTATAAACTCAATGGCGGTCAGAGCCTCTTCTAATCCTTTTATTAACTCTTCTTTGAGCCTGAGGAGAGTTTCCCTGGTGGGTACCTTGCCCAACCCACCCAGAATAGCATTAACTGGATGGACAGCTCGACCTCCGATGATTTCCTGAATAGTATTACCCAGTTTTTTTAATCCTAGCCCTCTCTTCACTTCTTGGGGATGATCACTGACTAAGGTAAAAGCCCCGCTGTAGCCAAGAAAGTCGGGAAGGGCTAAACAAAATAAATGCAGGGCATGGCTCTCAATATTTCCTCCCTGAACTAAAAGGTCCCTTAATAGCTTCGTCTGAGAACTGACTTTGGTATCAAAAGCATCCTCTATGGCCAGTAAAGAAGTTATGGTATGGACAGCAGAGCATATAGCGCAGATACGTGATAGTATGGGTGGTATTTCATTATAAGATCTTCCCACCACTAAAGCTTCCAGGAATCTGGTTCCCTCAAAGATATCCATCTCAACCCTGACCACTTTTCCATCTTCAATGGCCACGTTAATTCCTCCGTGACCTTCGACTCTACATAAATGATCAACCATGACTGATTTTTGCATTTTCTTCACCTTTTAGTAAAATATGTTTGCAGAACTTCGGCCGGGGCAGCATAAGTACGCAATTGATTGCGTATATCTCCCAGAGTGAATCCCTTTTCTTTTAATATTTCTACCTCAGAGGCGATATTAGCCTCTTCCACCGGACCTCGACAACCGCAGCATGGTATGCCATAGCTCAGGCACCGTGCATTACAGCCAGCAACCGTTATGGGTCCCAGACAGAGCTCACTTTTCTCCACTAAAAGACAGGTATTTTCATTTAGCTTGCACTCGGTACACACAGCATATTTTGGCAGAACCGGGATGTCTCCATGAACCAGAGAAGCAATTGCCTGCAGGAATTGTTCCTTCTCTATAGGACAGCCGGACACGGAAAAATCAACCTTTACGAAACTATGAAGTGGTTGAGCAGGGATGCTCTTAAATATCTGCCCTCGAGGGCCGTAAACCTCATCCTTCAACCTCTGAGGTGAGACCTCGTTCTTCATAGCCGCCACTCCTCCCCAGACGGCGCAGGTGCCCAGGGCGATAAGAAGCCTTGATCTTTTTCTAATTTTCTTTAGCCACACCTCTTCCTCGGGTTGAACCACTGCTCCTTCCACAAAGGCTATGTCCAGATCACATTGCTCGTCATTTTCACTCATAGCAGTATGAAATGATCTAATATCCAGTACTTTAAGAATGTCCATAAGCTCGTCCTCGCAGTTGAGGATCACTATTTGCTCACCGGCACACCCGGTCATTCCGAACACTCCTACCTTTGGTTTCGCCATAACTTTTTCTCCTTTATATCATCTCTGGCAAATTAATGGCATCCCAGTAGGTAAATATGGGTCCATCAATACAGGTATATTTATAGCCGATGCTGCAGTGACCACATTTACCCACGCCGCATTTCATTCTTCTCTCAAGGGACATCAGTATTCTATCCTTGGGAAGATTTCTCTCTAAAAGCTTTCTTAAAACAAATTTATACATAATGGGTGGTCCACACACGGCAGCATAAGTTATCTCAGGATCAACCTTAACCGCATCAAATAGCTTGGTCACTACTCCAACTTGAGCTGGCCAGATTCCTTCCTCATCTTTGTCAACGGTGAGAAGACATTTCATATCCGTTCGGTCCAGAAGACTCAATAGTTCATACTTAAAGAGCATTTCCTCAGAAATTTTTGTGCCCAACATAAGTATAATCTCTTTGAATTTAGAACGGTTATCCAGAGCGTACCATAAAAGAGATCTTAAAGGAGCCATACCCAGACCCCCAGCAATAATTAAAAGGTTGTTTTTCTCCATTTCTTCCACCGGAAATCCGTTACCATAAGGGCCTCTTAAACCAACCAGAGAATTTAGAGGAAGTCTAAACAGAGCCTCTGTCACGCGGCCGATTTTCCTTACGCATAGTTCAATTACTTCTGGACGTGTAGGAGAAGAAGATATAGAAATAGGAGCTTCCCCCGTCCCAATGAGGCTTAATTCAACAAACTGACCTGGCCTGTAAGTAAAGCTCTGCCTTATTCCAGAATCCTCGAATCTGAGTTGAAACAACCGGTGATCCTCAATCTGAGGAAGAATCCGAACAATTCTGGCTAAGGATGGTTGGTAAATATTGTCCGCACCACTTGTTGAAGGATGGTTACTCATAACTGGCACTCCTTATTTTAGTCATTACTTCAACAATATCTATTTTTGCTGGACAGGACTGGATACATCGTCCACATCCAACGCAGCTTGGTCTTCCATATTGAGCCACGAAACCTCTCTGTTTATGAAAATATCTATTTTTAACCCTGGCGGATCTTTCACTCCTAAAATTAAGACCTCCGGCGACGAGAGCGTAATCTTTGAATAAACAGGAATCCCATTGCCTTCTGCGCTCACCAGTTTTGCCGTCCAAATTTAGCTGATCAAAGACATCGTAGCAATAACAGGTTGGACAAACCATGGAACAAGTGCCACAACTCAAGCATTTTTCTCCGATTTCTTCCCAAATCTTGCTCTCATACTCCAGGTCCATTATCTCCGGCAAATTATAAAGTTCGAGATCTATTTTGAAATAATTTTTCCTCTCATTCGATTTCCTTTTGTATTCTGCTATGTCTTCTTTATCCACCTCTTTGAATAAAGATTGATTGGCCCGCACCATATCGTCTCCTAAACTAGTGGCAATTCTAACTAGATAGGAGTCATCGATATCCGATAAGAATAGATCAAACCCATCCTCAACGAAATCTGTTTCCATCGAGCGGCAGAAACACATATCATCGGGGATACAACTGACCCCAATTATTGATGTATTCTTCCTTCTGGTGAAATAGTAGTTATCTACATACGTGCCAGAAAAAACTAAATCAAGAATTTTTAGACCATGAATATCGCAAGAGTGGACTCCCAGAAGGACATATTTTTTGTTTAAATTATCTTGCGGTGGCTCATAACCCTTCTCGGGTGAAAACCTGAACATAGTCTCATTGGGCGGGAGAAAATATTTTTTGGGGGGCAGGATTGTTCTATTATAGTTAAGCTCAATTTTCGAGAGATCTTCAATTTTTGAGAATAGGTATGTATTTTCATCTTTTTTTATAGGAGCATGGATCTCCCCGAATTTGCTTAAGCCCCCCATGAACTTATCCAGGTTTTCTTTAGGCAGTTTAACTATTTGCATTTTTTTGCCTCCTTAAGACTCCTTCGATATTTTATCCGACAGAACTCTTTTCATTAGTCCCAGTAAACTTTGGCAGAAAGACAGTGAAGATACTTTCTTTCCCTTCCTCACTTCTCACTTCGATAGAGCCCCTATGAGCCTCCACAACTTTCTTGACAATAGATAATCCTAATCCGCTGCCAGTGATGTGCTTAGTTTTTTTATTTTTCACCCGGAAGAATTCGTCAAAGATAAAGGGGATATCTTTTTGAGGAATGCCTATCCCCGTATCAGATACTTCTATAACTACATAATCTCCTTCCCCTTTTGCCTTGACTGAAATCCTGCCTTCCTCATGGTTATAGTCTATGGCATTACGGAAGAGGTTGGTGAATACTCTTTCTATACTTAATTTCTCCCCTTTAATGAGGGGAAGATGGGCAGGGATATTCACCTCTAGAGTAATCTTTTTGTTTTTTATCTTTTCCCTCAAGAGATCCACTGTCTTATAAAGAATTTGAGATAGATCCAGAAGTTCAAGGTTTTCTAACATCCTGCCAGCTTCTATACGAGACATATCTAACCAATCTTTAATGAGGACTAAAAGGGTATTGATTTGACCACTAGCCTTTTCTAACATCCCCTTCTGCGGCTGAGTCAGTCTACCAACTATGCCGGCCCTAACTACCTCAAGATACTCTTGAACATCAATGAGAGGTCTTCGCAGTTCATGGGAGACCATGCTGATGAAGTTCTTTTCTATCTTTTCTTTTTCTCGGCGCAAAGAAAGAGATTCAAGGACAAGTTCCCTCCTTTCTAAACCTCTTTTTATGATAATCCGAAGCTCATCGGGGGTAAATGGTTTGGGAAGAAAGTCATAGGCCCCGCGCTTCATGGCCTCAACAGCTGATTCTATAGTGGCATAACCGGTGATGATTATGGAGATGATGGTGGAATCAATCTTCCTGATTTTCTCCAGAACCTCCATTCCACTAATTCCTGGCATTTTGAGATCAACCAGTACCAGATCAGGAGGGAATTCTCTTACCTTACGTAGACCATCGGCTCCATCGGCAGATGTCTCTGTGTGATATCCACTTTTACTAAGCACTTGCTGGCAGGCATTGCGCATAGTCTCTTCGTCATCAATCACTAAAATAGTGGATTTTTTTGACATTGGTCTTTTCCCTAATTTTTCCATATCTACTCTATCTAGGGAGAAGTTTTTCAACCCGCTTTAGCAAATCAGCTGCCTTGATGGGTTTATCCACGAAATCATCTGCTTCCAGATACTCCCCGTCGCTCTGGGGAGAAAACTTAAAACCTGTCTTTTTAGTTACTCCGGTGATCATAAGCACAGGGATTTTTTTAAGTTTAGGATCATGCTTAAGCTTGTAGCAGATGGTAAATCCATCATCCAATCTTTGCATCATCACGTCCAGAAGAATTAAATCCGGCTCCTCTTTTTTAATCTTCTCCATTGCCTCTTCTTTGTCATAGGCAGCTTCGACTTTATAGGACCCACTTTTTAGGATAGCCGTAGTTGCCTCCACAAAAGCAGGATCATCGTCGATGATAAGAATTTTTGCTTCTTCGTTCATTCTCCTCACCCCCTTAATCTTTCCCAGTTTTTTGAATACATCATGGACGGCTAATCTCAGTTCTTCTCTGTCAAAAGATTTTATGTAGTAGTAGAAAATATCCTGTTCTCGCACCCTGGCTTCTAGCTCCGGGGTATTACGGGCAGCAGTCATAATTACGTCTATTTTTGGGTCAACTGTCCTTACGATGGGCAAGGCCTGGTAACCCTTCATTTCTGGTAGCTCAACATCGATGATGAGACAATCAAACTTTATGTTTTTGAGTTTCTGCAGCCCATTGGTGAGCCCCTCACTTATTTCGACCTGGTATCCTTCACTGGCGAAAAGAGAAAGAAGCTCTTTGTGGGTCTCACGGTCAGAATTTATGATTAATACTTTTCCGCTTTTTTGGTAATACATTTTAATCACTATATAATTGTCTATGCAATTTTTATACCAAATTTTCTGAAGTTACAAAAAAACCACCCGCTAGGCTCCGGGTGGTTGATAAATAAAGAGCTATCAGTATATATTAATCTTTTTTCTTTTAGATTCCTTTTCCCTCCCTTGGAGAGTTTCTCCCCAATAATGGGAAATTATTCCCCAAATTTTCAGTTATGCGGTATTTTTTCATCTTGACACGCAGTGTCTTACGATCTACACCTAGAAGTTTAGCTGTTTGACTCTTATGCCATCCTGTCTCTTTGAGTATCTTTAAAATGTGTTCGGCCTCAACATCTATAAGGCGTTTGTGGTTTCCAGCCATAGGCCCAGGGGATAGATCAACCGCCAGTCCATAGTATGACAGATCAGAAGGCTCAATAACATTGCTTTTAGCCAATACTACGGCCCGCTCAATAGCATTCTCTAACTCTCTTACATTCCCCGGCCAGCTATACTCTGTTAGAGCCTTCATTGCTCTTGGGGAAATGCCGGTTAAGTTCTTTCCCCTCTTTTGATTATATTTTTTCAAGAAATAGTTGGCCAATTCTGGGATATCTTCCGGCCTTTCCCGCAGCAGCGGCAAGGTTATGGGAACGACACTCAATCTATAAAACAAATCCTCCCGAAATGTTTTTTCCTGAATAGCTTTTCTCAAGTTTTTGTTAGTAGCGGCAACAATTCGCACATCTATCTTAATGGTTTTTGAACTGCCTATCCTGGTAATTTCTCTTTCTTGAATTGCTCGCAGCAGTTTAGCTTGTACATTTGGTCCTATATTCCCAATCTCATCAAAGAACAACGTTCCTCCATTGGCTACCTCAAATCTACCGTGTTTGGTAGAGGCAGCATCGGTAAAAGAACCCTTAACGTGTCCAAAGAGTTCACTTTCAAAAAGATTTTCTACCAATGCACCACAGTCTACGATGACGAATGGCTTATTCTTGCGCTGACTATGATAGTGTATCGCCTTGGCCACAAGTTCTTTGCCTGTACCGCTCTCTCCCAGAATGAGTACAGTACTATCAGTGGGCCCTACTCTCCTTATCAATTCATATACTTTTTGCATTACTTTACTTTTTCCAATAATGACCTCTGACTTACGCTTTACCTCCAGTTCCTGACGAAGGTAAATGTTCTCCAGAATTAATCTCTTTTTTTCCAGTGCCCTTTCTATAATTAGCCGAAACTCCTCTGGGGTAAATGGTTTGGGAAGAAAGTCGTAAGCGCCACGCCTCATAGCCTCAACAGCCGATTCTACGGTAGCATAACCGGTGATTACAACTACTGCTGTTTCTGGACTACTCTCTTTAATCTTCTCTAAAACTTCCATTCCATCAATACCGGGCATCTTTAAATCAAGGATGACTAAATCGAAGGATTTTTCTTTCAATAACTCCAATCCCTGGTATCCATCTTCTACTAGCTTGACATTGTGTCCTTGACGGGAGAGTATCTGCTTACACGAATCACGCATCACTTCCTCATCATCGATTACCAGGATATTGGCTAAAATAGACAGCTTAGCCATGATTTCCCTTTTGTTTCCATAGGTAATTTAATGGTAAAAGTGGCCCCTTTCCCTACCTTACTTTTCACCTCTATGCTTCCCTTATGTCTTTCAATGATTCCGGCAGTGATTGCCAGTCCCAGACCGGTTCCGTGACCCGCTTTTTTAGTGGTAAAGAATGGCTCGAACAATCTTTTTATATGGGCTGGTGTGATTCCACAACCGTTATCGGTGATGGTAATTTCTAAAAATCGACTATCCGGGAGAGCATCAGTGGCAATGATCAGGCTTCCTTTTCCATCCATTGCTTCTGCAGCGTTTAAAACGATGTTCATAAAGGCCTGCTGAAGTTGAGATCTGTCTCCCATAATATTGGGTAGGGAGGGCTGGAATTTCTTGGTAATTTTGATGTTATGAAACAGCGCCTGATCTTTAACTAACGATAGGGTCTCTTCCAGTACTACATTTATGCCTATAGGTTCCACCTTAGGCTGGGGCTGGCGGGCAAAATCGAGAAGTCTTTTCACGATGTCCTTACAGCGGGTGGCCTCTTTTATTATTCTCTCCGCATTGGCTCTTTTCGAATCATCCACGTTTAGATCCTCTAGCAACAGGTGACTGTATACTAAGATTCCGCCCAGAGGATTATTTATTTCGTGGGCTACACCAGCAGACAACTGACCTATGACGGCTAATCTCTCTGAATGAATCAACTGGCTCTGAAGGTCTTTAAGCTCTTTATAGGCTCTTTCCAGCTCTTGAGCCTTGGTTCTCTCGGCTTCTGTTGCGGCAGCTTCAGCGAGAAGCCATTTAGTCTCTCGTAGATCCTTGGCTACTCCGATGACACCGATGATTTCTCCCTCAGAGTTTCTCATTACCGAGCTACTCAAAGTCATGGGGATTTTTTCTCCGGATTTACTTTTAAAGTCAATCTCTAAATCCTGGATGGATGATTCCTTAAGCTTGCTTAAGTAAGATTCATTAAAAGGTCTTCTCTTTTCTTTTGGACTGGCAAGGATCATTTTAGCCGTTTTTTTGATTATTTCTTCTTTCTTATATCCCAGAAGATCTAAGGTGGCCTGATTGACCATGGTTATCTTTTCCTCAGAATCCACTACAATCAGGGCATCTACCATGCTCTTGAGAATGTTTTCCGTGAATTCTTGAGCCTGAAGAAGTTCTCTATTCTTTCTTTCAATTTCTGCCTGGTTATTGGCCAGTTCGGCATAGATAGTTTCCATCCTTCTGATGATCTCAATCCACATGCTCTCTTGTAATTGCTCCTCAGATAGGCTCACGCTCTTTTTCATAAGTATCCCCTCTTAATTATCCCCTGCACTGCCAACTCAAAAGTAGCTATGGGTTTATTCATTTTCAAAGCATGTACAGTACAGAAAAGACAAGGATCGTAGGATCTGATGATATGAGCAATCTCGACGGGATTCTTCTCATCTTCCACTGAGGTACCAATTAGAGCCTCCTCAACTGCACCTGGATTGCCGTGAGAGTCCCTTGGTGAAACATTCCAGGTAGTGGGAGTTATCACCTGGTAGTTCTTAATTTTGTCCTTTTCAATTATGATCCAGTGACCGAGTACGCCTCTGGCTGCTTCAGTCAATCCTTTACCCTCTGCCTCTTTTGGCTTTTCTGGTTTTATATAAAAAGGCTGGGAGGGGTCGATTTCCTCGAGCCAGATCTTTAGTTGCTTCAGGAGTCTCACTCCCTCGTGGAGTCGTGCCAGAACTCTGGTATAGACGCTGGGCCCTAAATCACTTACCAGGTTTAAAACCAGGGGATCCCTGTCGTTTATCATCCTGGCTAGTGGACCGACTTCCACCACATTCCCGCTATAACGCGGTGATTTAGCCCAACTATAGGCCCCGGGTTTATCAACATCGGGTTCGGTCACTCCCTCAAAAGGATGTCTTCCTTTTTCATAACCCTTAAGCCAGGAGTATTTAATGTCCTCAGTGATTTTTCCCTCATTAAAGGACTTAAATTCTCCGTCAAAATAACCACTCTTAAGCCAGGTCCTGCCGTCTGCCAGCTCATATCCCCCGGAGGAGAGGAACTTGCCGGGCCCTTTACCTATTTTATCTAGGCCAAACTGGGGTGCGGATTTGATAAAAATTCCCAGGTCACTATTCTCGTGACTATCTTCTCCCATCCAGAAATCGATATCTGGTAAATTTTTATTTTCCAGCCAGCCTTTAATCTCACTGCCAAGCAAATCCTGTTCCAAAAAATTTTGGAATTCTACCAGGATACCCTTTGCTCTAATAATTTCGCTTAGGTTGAATGGTCGGGTAGTCCCACCAGGCTGTAAGGCAAGAGTATTGGGCCATTTTCCGGCGAATAGACCCAAAACCCCAAGAAGATTAGTCCGCGCCCTAATGAATTTTGAATAGGAACTGCCTTCAAAAGGGGCAAATCGCTTTGCCAATTCTCTGTGTGCGCGACTAGGAAGGTATTTTTTATTGACTAAATCTACCACGAAGAAAAGATAAAAGTGGGTAAGATGGCTGAGCAAAACTTCAGTGGCCAGAATTATATTTCTAGCTAAATAAGCATTCGGAGGCATTTTTGCCTTGAAGGCGACTCTCAAGGCATTAGAACAGGCGGTGGAATGGGATGCACTACAGATGCCACAGATTCGAGGGGTAAAGACCAGAGCATCCATAGGGTCTCTTCCTTTGAGCAGCCTTTCAAATCCTCTAAACATCACCCCGGAAGCATAGGCCTCTGTCACCTTGCCATTTTCTAATCCCACTTTTATCTCCAGATCTCCTTCCGCACGATTAAATGGACTTATCTTAATAGTTTTTTTCAACTTTTATGTCCTTGAACTATTCTACATCAACTCTTTTGAATGAGACCGCATTTACCAGGAGTCTCTTAGGACAGGCTAACTTAGCCAGACCACTTATTCCCACATACCAGGCCTTGGGGACATCAAGAGGTAGAGTGGTGGGAATATCTCCAATTTTCTCTGTTTCAAAGAAAGGTACAAATCCATCGGGAAACTTGGGGGAGGTGCAGGAAATACAGGGGAATCCCCCTCTGGTGCAACTTCCTGTTCGGCCCAGCCATAATCTCTCGTTACAATCGGATTCACACTGGGTAGCTTTGCAGCCTAGATTTTCAAACAGGCATCCTTGCTGTGAATACTCCTCGGCCGAGGCCTTAAATTCGTAATATTCATTTCGGGGACAGGCGTGATGGGCTAATTTGCTGTAAAATACCTCTGGTCGTTGGTATTTATCTAGCCCGCTGCTATCTAGTTTTCCCGAAATTAGAGCAATAAGAGTTTCCACGATCCAATCTGGATGAGCGGGACATCCAGCAATATTGATCACAGGAAGACCGGACCTAGAGGTATAATTTGGCCCAAGTAGACCACCCTTTTTCTCATGAAGAAATTGTAATCCCGTGGCCTCCATAGGATTGTTGCTGGCAGCCGGAATTCCACCGAAAGACGAGCAGGTACCTATGGCCATGGTGTAATGGGCAACTTTTGCCAGGTCCAAAATCCAGTCCTTGAAGGGACGATCATGAAAGATGAAGTACTTACCTGTTCCCTTGGGACCATGGTAAATTGCTCCCTCCACCATTAATACGTCCAGCCTTTCTTTCCCAGACTTTAACCTATCAAAGATTTCTAATACCTCTTCCCCCATGGTTGGGCTCAAGTCCGGATGCCACACGAACCTGGCGCCCAGCATTTCAAGAGCTGTAAGAATGTCCGGCTGGTCTGCATTCAGAAAAGAAATAGTGGAACCCCCACAGCAGCCACTTTGCAGCCACAGTAGATTTACCATAATGTCTCCTCTCTCTTCGAACCACAAATCCACCATCATTATAGAAGATCATAGAAACTAGTCAAACTACATTGATGGTACCAGAAAAGTATTTAGAAGATTTATACGCGTATCGAGGGACTTTCCCCAAAGGAGCCTTATATCAGCCACCTTAACGAGTCAGCTCTGCAGGCTTTGAATTTAGGGGGAGCAGTGAGCGAAGCGAGCGTTGAGGGGGAATGTTTTCCCCCTCAAGAATAGTTGAGGAAAAGAAAGACGTGATGTCTGAGGAGCGAAGCGACGAGCTCTGCCTGTTTTTGAATTTGGGGGGAGCAGCGTAGCGTCGAGGGGGGATGTTTCCCCCCTCGAGATCCTCATGTCTTTCCCGAAACGAGAAGACGAGCAGAAGCAATCCAAAGTCGATATACAGCGACGAAGGGGAAGAGTCCCGAGATATTTCTTGATAAGGAAAGGAGTTGTGGGTAAAAAATCTATTTGTATCTAACTTTCGCAACTTCGCACGCCTGGATTTGGAATTTTCTTGGGTGAATATTTCGCTTCAAATTTTACCTCTTCCAGCGAGGAGAAAATTATCCTGGGAGCAAAGACATGCGATCTGGAATCCTTGAGAATCCTGGACAGCGTTTACGCCAATGGAGATTTTAAAGACCCCTTTTATATTGAGGAAAGAGGCAATATAATCCTGATTTCCAGTGATTGTACTAGGGCCCAAGATACGTGTTTCTGTAGTTTACTAGATCTAACTCCCTATCCCAAAGAGGGGTTTGACTTAAATCTTTCGCTGGTAGAGGGAGGTTTTGTTCTGGAAGTAGGCTCGGAAAAAGGTAAAAAAATAGTTGAGGAAAATAAGGAATTAATGGAAGAGGCAGGCGAAGAGCAATTGAGCCAAAGAGAAAAGAGACGCCAGGATGTGCTCAATGAGGTAAAAGAAATTAACAAAGATTTTGATTCTGAGAGAAGTTTTCGAGAAGTCATAAAGGATAGCTTTAATTCTCCGGTTTGGGAAGAAGCTGTTGAGAAATGCGTGGACTGCGGCGGATGTAATCATATTTGTCCTACCTGTCGTTGTTTTCTTCTCTTTGACGAGAAAGGGAAAAAGGGGTTTAGCAGAACCTCCCTCTGGGATGCCTGTTTATATACAGGTTTTGCTCGGGTTGCCGCCGGGGCCAATCCCAGGATAAAACTTTCCCAAAGATTTGCCAATCGCCTCCTTTGTAAATTTGGCTTCTTTCCGGAAAACCTGGGACTGGATGCCTGTACTGGCTGCGGGAGATGTATCAGCGTCTGTATAGGTAAGATAGATATGAGAGAAGTGGTAAGAGATTTAAGAGTGAAAGTCTAACCACGGGATGAGGAGATGGAAAGTCCTTATCAACCGACAAAAGCAAAAATTTTAAAGATAATTCCTGAAACTCCTAACATCAAGACATTTGTTCTTAAGCCCGAAGATTCCCTGGAATTTAAGGCAGGACAATTCATCCAGCTTACCGTGCCCGGATTGGGAGAGGCTCCCTTCACTCCTTCAAGCTCCCCTTATGAAAAAGAAAAGATTGAAGTTACTGTGATGAAGGTGGGTAGCGTAACTTCGGTCCTCCATAGCTTAAAAGAAGAAGATACCATAGGAATACGGGGACCTTATGGAAAGGAATATCCTCTTTCTGACTTTGAGGAGAAGGAAACCTTAATCGTGGGAGGAGGAGTAGGTCTTGCTCCTTTAAGATCACTCTTTCTTGCTCTTGCCAAAAATATCGAAAGATACAAGAAGGTTCTTTTCTGCTACGGAGCCAAAACCCCGGAGGATATCGTCTATAAAGGGGCTGTCTTAAAGAACTGGCAAGATCTACATCCGGAAAAGATACATTTTCGCATCACCGTGGATAAGGCTGATGGAGAATGGAAAGGAAAAGTTGGATTGGTCACCACCACCCTGGACAACCTGGAGGAAGAGATCGAAGACATACAAAAAAGTCCGGTTATAGTCTGTGGACCTCCTATAATGATGAAGTTCACTACCTTTAAGCTGCTTGATTTAGGCTACCGTCCACCCAATATTTTCCTGAGCATGGAAAAGAATATGTCCTGCGGGATAGGTAAATGTGGACATTGTCAGACGGGAAAATACCTTGTTTGTAGAGATGGACCGGTGCTTACCTACGATAAAATAAAGGATATTCCTACTATCTGGGACTGAATAAAAATGGCCAAGCGACTATTTATTGATCTGGATAAATGTGCAGATTGTGAGGAATGTACGGTAAAGTGTAGATGTAGTTACCCTTATCATCCACAAAACAATGGAATAATCTACCTCAGGGAGTGGTTACATTTCCAGCTCATTTGCCGAAAATGTGAGGATGCTCCTTGCCTTAATGCTTGTCGATATGAGGCCCTGGAGAGGTCAGAAAATGATATTATAAAAAGGAATAATTTTCTCTGTGTAGGATGCAAATCCTGTGCTCTAGCCTGTCCTTTTGGAACCATTTATTTTGAAATGATCCCCTTTCTTACCTTTAATTGTGATCTCTGCGAGGGAAGATTGGAGGAAAAAGAGATGCCTCTTTGCAGCAAAACCTGTCCCAAAGAAGCCATAGAATACGGGGATTTTGAGGCTGATCCTAAAGGAAACAGGCATCTTTTGAACAATGTAGTGGTTCAGGTGACCCCCTGGAAAAAGGTATAAGTGATGGCGGCTAACATTTTTTACTTTATCGTTTTTCCTGGCTTTCTTTTTACTGCCGTGGTGGGACTCTTAGTAAGCTGGGTGGATAGAAAAATCACGGCCCGTATTCAGTGGAGGGTTGGACCTCCGTGGTATCAGAATTTCGTTGACTTTTTTAAACTTCTGGGTAAGGAAACTATTGTACCCCGGGGGGCTGGGCGGATAGGCTTTTTGTTTGCTCCCTTAATGGGGTTAATTGGAGTAACTCTGGTATCCCTCATTCTCTGGCAAATGAATCTCAATCCCAACAGGTCCTTTATGGGAGATGTTATCGTACTTATCTACCTTTCCATTTTACCTGCTCTAGCCATCATCATAGGTGGTTCTTCCTCTGCCAATCCTCTGGGAGCTATAGGAGCATCGAGGGAGATGAAATTAATTTTGGCTGATGAACTTCCCTTTATTATGGCTATCTTTACTCCCTTGGTTAAGATTGGTAGCCTCAAGGTCGGTTCCATCATCACTTATCAGCTAAACCATGGCATGATGTTTACTCATCATCTTTCTTCGGTAATTGCCTTAGTAGTGGCCTTTTTATGTATGCAGGCAAAGCTTACCCTTGTTCCCTTTGATATACCGGAAGCTGAGCAGGAGATTATGGCCGGTCCTTATATAGAGTATTCGGGTCCTCTCCTGGCCTTATTTAAATTAACTCGGGCCATGATGTTGTTTGCTATGCCGGTTTTTCTTATCACTATCTTTTTAGGGGGGATGCAGTTTAACGGATGGGCTAGCGGCTGGTCAGTTGTTAAATATCTGGTTATCCTCATTCTCATAATACTCCTAAAAAATACCAACCCTCGTTTGCGAATAGATCAGGCACTAAAGTTTTTCTGGCTAAGGATGTTTCCCTTATCCTGTATAGGGTTCGTTCTGGCCCTGTTGGGACTATAAACAATGAACAAGCTCTGGGCATTAAAGAAATCCATCTGGGTCTATCATCTCTGTTCCGGATCATGTAATAATTGCGACATTGAGATTCTGGATTGTCTCACTCCCAAATTTGATCTGGAAAGGTTTGGTATTCTTCTGGTGGGAAGCATTCGGCATGCCGATGCGATACTAGCTACTGGGTCGATCAGCCGAAAGGCTCTTCCCAGAATAAAAAGAGTTTATGAGCAGATGCCTCAGCCCAAATTGGTCATTGCTGTGGGAGGGTGTGCCTGCAGCGGCGGAATTTTCAAAAATGCCTACAACATTGTGGGACCCTTCGATAAAATTGTCCCGGTGACTGCCTATGTTCCCGGCTGCCCTCCTAAACCGGAGGCCATCATCGATGGGGTGGTAAAGGTAATTAATAGTCTGTAGAAAGGAAACTTGGGATGGTGCAACAAGACGTAATTAAGGAGCTTAAAGAAAAATTGGGAAAGAAAATATTAAAATGGGAAGAAAAACCTCCCAAGAGGTATTACCTCACTATCCCCCGAGAAGATATTTTAGAGGCAGCGAATTTTATCTTTAAAAAGCAGGGGGCAAGGTTTATCATTGAATCGGGGGTGGATACTCCCCGGGCAATGGAGATACTTTACCATTTTTCTTTTGATGAGCTGAATAAGATCGTTACCCTAAAGGTTTTGCTGCCTAAAGATAGGTGTGAAGTAGAATCTATTGCTCCGGTAATTCCTGGAGCTAGTTGGATTGAAAGAGAAATCGCCGAACTCTTAGGGGTAAAGTTTCTAAATCATCCTGATCCTCGAAGACTATTACTTGCCGAGGACTGGCCAGAAGGAGAGTTTCCTTTAAGACAAGAGGTAAGGGAAAATCAATGAACCGTAAAACCATAATTCCCATTGGTCCTTACCATCCTTTGCAGGAAGAACCAGAGTTTTTTGAGCTGGAAATGGAAGGGGAAAAAGTTATTGATATTAATGTTCATATCGGATACAATCACCGCTCCATAGAAAAAATAGCCGAGTCAAAGACTTTTGATCAAATGGTTTTTCTAGTAGAGAGAATCTGCGGGATATGTTCTACCTCTCATCCCATTGCCAACTGTAATGCTGTGGAGGACTTAGCCCGAATTGAGATTCCAGAGAGAGCCAGGTATATAAGAAGTATAGTGGGGGAACTGGAAAGGCTTCATTCGCATCTTCTATGGGCCGGATTAGCCGGACATTTCATTGGATACAATACTCTCTGGATGTGGATCTGGAAATATCGGGAGCCAATCCTGGAAATTTTTGAAGCCGTTACCGGTAACAGAAACCATTATGCCATGATGATCCCGGGAGGTGTGCGGCGAGATATAAAGGAGGAAGATATTCCCTTTCTTTCGAAAGGTCTGGATGAGGCCGAGCGAAAAATTGATATGGTAACCAAAGCAGTTCTGGATGATCCCGTACTAGCTGCTCGCCTTAAGGGAGTAGGAATTCTCTCCCGAGAGGATGCCATTAACTACTGTGCTGTAGGACCTACAGCCAGAGCCTCAGGAATACCCATTGATGTCAGACGGGATGATCCCTATGCTGCCTACGACCTGGTGGACTGGAAAATTATTACCCAGGAAGAGGGGGATGTCTTTGCCAAAGTAGTAGTCAGATTGCTTGAGTGTTTTGAATCCATTAAGATTATCCGTCAGTGTCTAAAGATGCTTCGCACCGTAAAAGGTGAGATTGCGGCCAAGGTTAAGGAAATCCCTCCCGGTGAGGGAATCGGTCATCATGAGGCTCCCAGGGGAGAGGTCTTTCACTATGTGCGCTCTGATGGATCCAATATGCCCGTCCGACTTAAGGTGAGAGCCCCTACCTATGTAAATCTTCCCACCTGTAAGGCCACCGTGCCTGGAGAGAGCGTAGCCGATGCTGCCATAATTTTAGCAGCCATTGACCCCTGTTATTGCTGCACTGAGCGAATTGTCACCATAAATAAACGTACCGGTCAGCGAGAATTAAATGGGCAGGATCTTTTGAGACTATCCCGGAAGAAGACAGAAAAAATTTGCAAGAATATGGGGAGAAGGAATGTCTAGCTGGTATCTAATGCTGAGTATCTTCGTTCCTTTGCTAGGGTCGCTGTTCTGTCTGGTATTTCCCGGAAAGATCAGGGGTGTCTGGTCAGTCATAGTTGTCTCTCTTTCTTTTGTTTTTCTTCTTTTCCTGCTTCCCTCCATCATGCTAGGGGAGGTGATAAGAGTTAATCTCGGGGTTTCAGCCACCGGATTTTTCAGCTTTTCCTTCCTTGCCGATGGAATAAGTCTCATCTTTGCCCTGGTATTTTCCTTCATTGGGATAATTATCCTCTTATACTCCCTAACCTACATAAAGCCTTACCATAATCAGAAGGAATATTACTTTATAACTACCTTGATGATTGGATCTCTGGTGGGAATTTCATTCTCGGCCAATTTAATGCTGCTTTATATCTTCTGGGAGGTTGCTGCTTTATCAGCCTGGCGACTTTATGGCTTCTTTAGAGGTAAAAAGGAGGTCATTTTTGCCAACAAGGCATTCTTGCTAACCTTTCTCGGTTCATCTTTTATGCTTTTAGGATTTATTCTCATTTATCAAGCAAGAGCCACCTTAGACCTGGTAGTTCTTCGAGGACAACCCGTATCTAACTTAGCTCTTTTCTTCATTCTTCTGGGAATAATTGCTAAATCTGCTACTTTGCCTATTCAAGTATGGATGCCTGATGCTTAT
Source organism: Candidatus Aerophobetes bacterium Ae_b3b (assembly GCA_005223085.1). GTDB lineage: Bacteria > Aerophobota > Aerophobia > Aerophobales > AE-B3A > AE-B3B. The sequence goes on from NJBP01000025.1 coordinate 22,658, forward strand.
TCAGGAGCACCCTCTCCTGTCTGTGCTCTTTCATCGGCCCTCATAGCCAAAATTGGGGTCTTTGCTTTTGTGCGAATTTTTCTGTTTACTTTTACCGTTTCCTGGGACTGGATTTTGTGGCTGGCGGTTATTTCTTCGCTCCTTGGGGCAGCAGCCGCCCTAAGGGAAAAGAACATCAAAAGAATTATCGCTTATTCCACTATATCTCAAATTGGCTTTATCCTTCTGGGCTTGGCTCTAGTGGGGAAGATTGGACTTTTAGCTGGACTTTTGTACTTTGTTATTCATGCGGTGGGGAAAACTGGTCTTTTCTTAGGGGCTGGGATAGTAGAGCAAAGATGTAAAGAAGGCAACCTTGACAAACTGGGAGGCCTGGCTAAGGCAATGCCCGTTACCGCGGCAGGATTTCTCTTCTGCAGCCTTTCTATTATGGGCTTTCCTCCCTTTGGGGGTTTTTATGCCAAGCTCATGGTGATTTTGGCCATAGTGAAAGAAGGCCATTTCTGGATTGCTGGTCTGGCTATATTTACTGCTATCCTCACTATGCTCTATCTATTCAGGTTGTTTAATGGAATCTTTTTAGGCCAAAGAGAAATCTCTTTCAGTTCTAAGGGCCGTGGATCTATGGTTGCCTGTGTGCTTTTTTTAGGCATTGTCTCTTTAGCTATAGGCCTTTTTATTGGCCAGCTCCTGGGTCTACCCAACATTGCAGTAGCCCAGATTTTCAGATGAGGTAAAAATGAGTTCCCATATTCTCCTATATCCTCTGTTTTTACCGCTGATAGCCGGGATTGCATGCCTTTTAATCCCTAGGAAGGGAATAAAAGAGGGTCTTTCTATAGTGGTGAGCTTGACTGCTTTCATTTTAGCTCTCATTATCTTTACTGCTAAGGAGCTAGTCTTCACCAGACCCTGGCTTTCCATCCTGGGAGGAATAAACTTTTCCCTGCGAAGTTATCACTTTTCCTCCTTTATCCTTGTTTTTCTCACCCTTTTTGGCTTCCTGATCTGCCTTTATTCAGCAAAGTTCATGAGCGGGAGAAAAAGGTTAAGGGAATATTATGCCTATCTTTTATGGACGATTGGTGCCTCCAGTGGAGCTATTTTAGCCAATAACTTTATTCTATTCCTCGTGTTCTGGGGAGCTCTGGCTCTATTACTATATGGTCTTCTTTCTCTTGGTTCTTATCGATTAGCTACTAAAGGGATATTTATCATTGGAGCAGCCGATTTTGCCTTCATTCTGGGAGTGCTCTTCCTTTATAAGCTCAGCGGAACTTTCCAGATGAACCAACTGGGTCCTATTTCTCTTACCAGTCCTCTCTCCATTAGTGCTTTTATCTTGCTCATGATAGGAGCTATGGCCAAAGCAGGGACTATGCCTTTCCACACCTGGATACCCGATGCGGCAGAAGAGGCTCCTCTACCGGTAATGGCTCTCTTGCCTGCTTCTCTGGATAAACTCCTCGGTATTTATCTTTTGTCCCGGATTTGTCTGGACTTCTTTAGATTGATCCCTAACTCAGGGTTGAGTATTCTCTTGATGATCATTGGCTCCTTTACCATCATCGCGGCAGTAATGATGGCCTTAATACAACACAACTTAAAAAGGCTTCTCTCTTATCATGCAGTGAGCCAGGTGGGATATATGGTTTTGGGTATAGGAACAGGGATTCCAGTAGCGGTAGCAGGGGGGATATTTCACATGTTAAACAATGCCATCTATAAATCGTCCCTTTTTTTAGGAGGTGGCGCGGTTGAGCACAGGATGAAAACCACCGATCTGGATAGACTGGGAGGTCTGGCTAAGCTAATGCCTGTCACTTTTATCACCTTTTTTATAGCTGCTCTCTCCATCTCCGGAGTTCCTCCCTTTAATGGCTTTTTTTCAAAATGGATGATCTATCAAGGAGTAGTGGAATTGGGAAAGTTTGGAGGCACAGGGAATTTATGGATCCTGTGGCTTCTGGCAGCTATGTTCGGCTCAGCTTTAACCTTAGCCAGTTTTATGAAACTTGTCCATGCCACATTCCTGGGTACCTCTTCCAGTTCCCCGCCAAAAAATGCCTACTCAAGTCCCAAAGAGGTAGGTCTTTCTATGACTATTCCTATGGTGATTCTGGCTTCCCTATGTATTGGCTTTGGGATCTTTGCTTATCGCCTGCCCCTGAGGTTGTTCATTCTTGCTTCAGTTCCCGGGATACCCTCTCCGGCGGAGTGGATGGGATGGTGGCAGCCAGGTTTAGCTACTGGCTTGATCATTGTTGGCATTATTATAGGAGCCATAATTTACCTTTTAAGCAAAGTAAGACTGTTTCGTGAAAGTACCTCCTATATCGGGGGAGAGGAAGTGAGCCCCGAGATGAAGGTCTCCGGGGTTGATTTTTATGATACGGTAAGAAACTTTTCCGGACTGAGCAAGATTTATGAGGCGGCGGAAAAGAAAAAATTAGATTTTTATGATTGGGGTATGGTGGTCTGTAAGGCCGTGGCCTATATCCTTCAGGTTCTAGATCGAGCCGTAGACTATATCTGGCGGGGCCTCGCTTATCTAGCCGTTTTAGGAGGAAAGGGAGCGAGCTTCTTGCACAGCGGAATTCTTCATACTTATCTGGCCTGGTGCCTGATAGGTCTTATCCTGTTGCTTTTAATTTTCTTATTATAGAGGAGAAAATGTTACCACTTTATTTATTATTATTCTTAATGATCCTTGGGTCATTAGTAGCTGTCCATACCAGAACCCTTCTTTCGGCTGTTATCTCCTTATCACTGGTCGGGCTAGTTTTGTGTGTAACCTTCCTTTACCTTCAGACTCCTGACATTGCCATCACTCAGATTATAGTAGAGATTGTGGCTCTGGTTATTTTAATTAGAGCCGTAGCTACAGGAAAGGAAGTAAGTGATATTAAGGGGAAAAAAGAGGTCTTTAGCCTGGTAGCCGTGATCGCCTTTATTGTTATTTTCGGATATTTCGCCTACCAGGCTCTCACCTTTATTGAATTTCCCAAATTTGGCTATCCCCTGATGAGAGTATCTCAATTTTACGTTGAGGAGGGATTGAAAAAGACAGGTTCGGCAAATCTTATTACTTCAGTAGTATTAGGATTCAGGGCTTACGATACCTTAGGAGAGGTAACGGTTCTCTTTGCCGCCGTCCTGGGAACCCTAGTAATCTTAAGAGGGGTGGGAAGGAAAAAATGAAAGGAATGACCATAATCGTAAAAACCATAACTAAATTTCTTTCTCCTCTAATTATCCTCTTTGGTGTCTATATCGTGCTGCATGGACATCTTACTCCGGGAGGAGGATTTCCTGGAGGAGTGATGATTGCCTCTTGTTTTATTCTTCTTACTCTAGCTTACGGAAAGGAGATTGCTTATAAAAAATTAAAAAGATCAACCAGTTCTGTAATAGAAAGCTTAGGTGTCCTCATCTTTCTTATTCTTGCCCTTCTGGGAATTTTCGTGGGGGGCTACTTTTTCTTGAACTTTCTTCCCCTGGGACATCCTTTGAAAATAATTAGTGCCGGTATTATTCCTCTTTGTTATATCGGTGTGGGACTGGAGGTGGCAGGAGCAATATTTGCCGTATTTTTGGCCCTGGTTCTCTTCAAAGCTGGTGAAGAGAAGGAGAAGCCCCAATGATATTTTTCTTGTGCTTTGTAATTTTTCTTATTGGCCTTTACTGTGTTATTGTCAAAAAGAATATCTTAAAAATAGTGATAGGAATAGCCATTATGGAATATGCGGTGAATCTTTTTTTAATTCTTCTGGGCTATCGCTGGGAAGGAGTCCCGGCCATAGTAACAGAGACAGTTACCCAGGCAAAGTTTGTTGATCCTCTGCCCCAGGCACTGGTTCTCACGGCTATAGTTATAAGTATAGCTACCTTAGCCCTGATGGTATCTCTTTGTATCCGAATTCACCAGAGATATAAAACATTTGATATAACCAAAATTCGCAGGTTAAAAGGATAGTCCAAATGAATTTGATCCCCCTCTTTATAGCCGTTCCTTTAGGAGTTGCCTTTATTCTAGCCCTTTTAGGAAAATTTAAGGAAGTGGTGAGCGATCTTCTGGCAGCTCTTTGTACTCTTAGCCTGGCTATTCTCTCCTTTGTCCTCATTGGTCAACTTAAGACACACGGAATCTTTGTCTACACCGTGGGTAAGTGGACTCCACCCTGGGGGATAAATCTGGTTCTCGATGGACTAAGTCTATTGATGTTGATTATTATAAATACGGTTGCCTTTTTAGTCATCATTTATTCGGTCAGTTACATGAAGAAATTTACCGCTAAGTCTAGATACTATGCTCTATTTTTGCTCATGCTGGCCGGAATGAATGGGGTAGTCTTAACGGGAGACTTCTTTAACCTCTTTGTCTTCTCGGAAATTGCCGCTATCTCCTCCTATGCACTGGTGGCTTTTGGAGTAGAGGCAGAGGAGCTGGAGGCATCCTTCAAGTATATGGTTATGGGATCAATTGCTTCTATTCTTATCCTCTTTTCAGTGGGGTTGCTTTATGGTCTCACCGGAAGCCTTAATATGGCTGATGTGGGAAGGATGATTCAGGGAAGAAGGAACGTCCTTCTTTCCTTCTCTATGACTCTCTTTTTAGCTGGTTTTGGACTGAAGGCAGCCGTAATTCCTTTCCATGCCTGGCTTCCCGATGCTCATCCCAGCGCTCCTGCTCCCATTTCAGCAATGCTGTCCGGGGTTTTGATCAAGGCTCTGGGGGTCTATGCCTTGATGCGGATTTTCTTCAATGTCTTCGGTATGGGTCTTCAGCTTTACTGGACCTTTATGATTTTAGGATGCGTCTCTATGATAGGAGGAGGCCTATTAGCTTTAAGACAGGAAGACCTCAAAAGGCTCCTTGCCTATTCCTCTATCTCTCAGATTGGCTATATAATTTTGGGTTTGGGATGTGGTAATTACTGGGGCATTATGGGAGCGCTTTTCCACCTTTTGAATCACGCTTCTTTCAAATCGCTTCTCTTTTTGAATTCCGGCGCGGTGGAATACTCTACCGGAACGAGAAAACTGGAGAAGATGGGGGGCTTAAGTAAGGTGATGCCGGTCACAGGGGCTACCTCAACCATTGCCTCTTTATCCATTTCTGGAATTCCTCCTTTTAACGGATTCTGGAGTAAGCTCTTCATTATCATCGGCCTTATTCAGGCAGGGCACTTTGTCCTGGCTGTTATAACTATTCTGGCTTCCGTTTTGACCCTGGCCTATTACCTGAGGATGCAAAGATACGCCTTTTTTGGAGAACTAAAGGAGGGCCTGGAGAAAATAAAGGAGGCTCCTTTTTTGATGGGTTTTTCCGTGATAGTCCTGGCCATAATTTGCCTGGGGGTGGGGATTCTCTTTTACCCGGTAATGAAGATCGTACTGGAACCAGCAGTGGAGGTTCTACAGGAAGGGATAAGATATAGCAGCCTTGTCCTGGGAGGATAAAGTGAAAAGACTAGCGCTTTTTATTGTCTCATTTCTTTGCTGGATGGTCCTTACCTGGACACTGTACTTGCCTTCAGTTTTAATCGGGCTGGGCCTAGCTATCCTCGTTAGCTTCTGGTTTGCCGATTTATTCATCCAGGAGCCCCGAAAATTTTTCCAGATCAAACGCCTGGCCTTTTTCCTTTATTATATACCTATCTTCACCTATTATTGTATTATGGCCAATCTGGATGTTGCTTACCGGGTTCTTCACCCTAGACTTCCCATCAAGCCGGGTATTGTGAAAGTTAAGACCTCTCTTAAAACCCCGACCGGGAGAGTTGCTCTGGCCAATTCTATTACCCTTACTCCCGGTACTTTATCGGTTGAGATAACTGAGGAGGGTTATCTTTATGTACACTGGATTATGGTGAGGACAACCGATATAAAAGAGGCTACCGAGAGGATTGTGCGCAAGTTTGAGCCCATTCTTAAGGAGATTTTTGAATGATGACCAATGTTCCTTTTATTTTCTCGCTTCTTCTAATTGTCTGCTGTTTTTTATGTCTTTATCGAATCTTCAGAGGTCCCACTTCTGCTGACAGAATTGTAGCCGTAGATATTTTAGGAATTCTGGTAGTCGGTTTTTGTGCCCTTTTCGCCGTCTATACTCCCAGAAAATTCTTTATGGATATTGCCATTGTCTGGGTTCTTCTAGGCTTTATCGGAGCTTTGGCTCTAGCCAAATATCTGGAGGGTAAGGGATTCGATGAGTGAAATAGTGGTAATTTTAGGAAACGTATTTATCGTGGTGGGGCTTCTTTTTGATTTACTTGGCTGCATAGGTCTGGTGAGACTACCCGATGTTTATAATCGCCTCCAGGCTTCTACCAAGTGCGTAACTCTGGGAACCTGCTTCATTCTCTTTGGAAGCTTTCTCTTAATGGGTTTTTTATGGAAGGCTATCCTGGCCATCGCTTTTGTAGTAATGACTTCACCCACTGGAGCCCATGCTATTGCTCATGCCGCTCATCACTCCGGAATCAAGCTCTGGAAGAAGAGCGTGGTGGACAGGTATGAGGAAGACAAAAAATGAAATATCCTAAACTCCGAGAGCTAAAAGAGGCATTTACAGCTTTGGTAAAGGGTCCTTACACTACGAAATTCCCTAAGGTCCCTTCTCCGGCGGCTCCTGCTTACCGGGGAAAGCCAGAGTTCAATCTCGAGGAATGTGTGGTTTGCGGCGCTTGTGCCAATGTCTGTCCGGCAGAAGCCATAGAGGTAATTGAGACACCTCCCCAAGGAAAAGAGGCGAGTGGGGTAGAGAAAGAAACCGAAAGTGAGCTTCCCCCACCAGGTTCTCGCAGAGTCATTCTCCATTATGATAACTGTATCTTCTGCGGACAATGTGAGGTCCACTGTCTCACTGAAAAGGGGGTTCATCTAACGCAAAAGTATGATTTAGCTGTCCTCGATAGAAAAGAGTGTATAGAAAAGGTGGAGGACAAGCTCGTTTTCTGTGAGCATTGTGGAGCAGCTATAGCTACCCAGAAGCACCTTCACTGGCTGGTGGAAAGACTTGGTCCTCAGGTCTTTTCCAACCCCAATCTATTTCTAGCTTCCCATGAGGAGATAAAGCTCATGGAAAAAGGACTGCCCAGAGAAAAGGGACTTCCCTTAGGGCGTTTTGACCACTTAAGGATTCTCTGCCCCAAATGTAGAAAGCAGCTTACCCTCAAAGAAGAATGGGGATATTAGAACTTATTTTACTTTTCCCCATTTTGAGCTCAACTCCCAGACCACCTTCCCTAGTGTTAACCTAGCCAGTTCTACCATGAAAATCCTTGATTCACAATGATTATCTTGTAGAATTAAGTAGAGAGGGGAGGGTGCCCACAGGGGTGCCTTCGCTTTTATGGTAGCCGCAGACTTCAGCCTGCGTAGAGAAATGATAAATCCTGCGGCTACCAAATCAAAAGAGAAAGGAGGAATTGATGAGAGAAGTAGATATAGGCTTTACTCGTTATCTAAGAGAGACATTTAAAATGATGAACGAAACAGGGCTGCTCCTCGTATCCGGCGATATGGAGAAATCCAATGTTATGACTATAGGGTGGGGGACCTCAGGAATCATCTGGGGTAAACCCGTGTTTATAGTATTGGTCAGACCCTCCCGTTATACCTATGGATTCATAGAAAAAATTGGTCAGTTTACGGTAAATGTTCCCTTTCCTGAAATGGAGGAGATAGTCTCCTTCTGCGG
>NJBP01000076.1 GCA_005223085.1 Candidatus Aerophobetes bacterium Ae_b3b
AACCAGGGAAACATTGGTAGAGCTCGAAGCAACGTTTGGTTTTGAGAGCCTTCTTCCTATCCCCGAAGAGACGTCCCCTGCTTGCAGCGTGTCTTCCCGTCCCAGCACAACGGCTCTCTCAATGACGTTCTCCAGCTCCCTCACATTACCCGGCCACTCATAGTCCACTAGCAATCTCAGGGCATGGGCAGAGATAGTCTTTGTCTTCTTGGTATCTCGACTCTTGTACTTTCGTAGAAAATGGTCCGCCAATAGAGAAATGTCTTCTTTTCTTTCACGCAAAGCAGGAACATAAATCGAGACCACATTTAGACGATAATATAGGTCTTCTCTGAAGGCTTCCTTCCTCATAAGTTCTTCCAAATTCTTGTTGGTAGCAGCAATAAGACGGGTGTTAACCTTTATGGGTTTGGTACCTCCTAATCTCTCGAAGGTGCGATCTTGAACAGCTCTTAGTATCTTAGCTTGCATGGCTAGGCTCATATCGGCAACTTCATCCAGAAAAAGAGTTCCATCGGAGGCTAGTTCAAATTTGCCTGGTTTGCCCTTATTAGCATCGGTAAAAGCTCCCTTTTCGTACCCGAAAAGCTCACTTTCCAGAAGGGCCTCTGGTATTGCAGCACAGTTTAGCGCTACGAAAGGTTTATCGCTTCTAGGACCATTATCGTGAATAGTTGTAGCTACCAGTTCTTTACCGGTACCGCTCTCTCCACGGATGAGCACAGTGCAGTCGCTATGAGCAACTATTCTGATTATCTCGAAGACGAACTTCATCTTATCACTTTTGCCGATGATATTGTCAAACTGAGATTTTCGGGCTAGCTCTTGGCGCAGACGTCGGTTCTCTCGCTCCAGGCTCCTAATATAGAGGGCTCTTTTGATGACAATCTTCATTTCTTCAAAATCAAACGGTTTGGAGAAGTAATCATAGGCACCATCACTTATAGCTCTCAAGGATGTCTCTTGTTCCCGATCCCCGGTGATAACCACTACCTTAATCTCCGAATCAGTCTTTCTCATCTCCTCCAGTGTCTTCATTCCTTCCTCAGGGGTATTAACTTCAGGGGGAAGATGCAAATCCAGCAATACTAAGTCCGCTGGGGTTTTTCTCATTACTTCACACGCTTGAGACCTATCCTCAGCTTGCAAGACCTCGTATGAATCTTTTAAGGTCCGATATATTAGTTCCCTCAGGTCTTTGTCGTCCTCAACCACCAGGACTTTGTTCATTTACAGTCCTTACAAAGGTTCTAATTCATTAGATACGAGATCTCAGGCCAAGTTGTTGTTCAGCTCAGGTATCTTGCTCTCCGGCCTGAATATCCTAATGAGTACTGTTTTTTCTTCCATACGACCACATATATTATAATACATCACCGCGTAAAGTCAACAGGATGCTCCAAGTACAGACCAAAAAGCAAAAGCGCACTGTGGGAACCGAGTCAATCCTGGGGAGGGGAGTTGACACTGGATTAATTTTGTCTATAATAGAGCCAACCCGATCGAGACCGAGAGGGCGGCCAGAACATCTGCGATCATCTGGCTGAGGCAAAGGAGTTTCTCACGAACGGGGGAGATCAAATGAGCAGTTGGCATAGGAGTTTGTCAAAATGAGAGATGAACAGAAGACAAAGATTGAGCTTATTGGTCAACTGAAAGCTCTTCGTCAACGAGTCGCTCAATTGGAAGCATCGGAGGCCGAACAGAAGAGAATACAGGAGAGACTCAGGGAGAGCAAGAAGAGGATAGAGAACATACTCAATTTTTATCCGGACATCATTGTAGTGACCGACTTAAGTGGAAAGATAGTTGAGTGCAACCGAGCAGCCCCTCATCTGTTGCGACTCTCCACGACGGGGGAACTGGTTGGCAAAAGTGCTTTTGACTTGATTTCTCCAGAAGACCGAGAAAAGGTCCGAGCTGAGATGCGGAAGATTCTAAGCCAAGGTTACATAGAGGGCGCAGAATACACCCTTTTATGGCCGGACGGTAGCAAGTTTCCTGCCGAGGTCTCCGGCACCCTTATTCGAGACTTCCTCGGTAACCCCACATCTTTCATACTGATAATGAAAGACCTTGCTCGACAGAAGAAGGCGGAGCAAACCCTGCGGAAGAGCATGCATGAGCTTGGCGAGCGGGTCAAGGAGCTCAACTGCCTCTATGGTATTGCGCAGTTGACTGATAGGCACGATGGGCTGGAGGAGTTACTTGAAGGCACCCTTGAGCTCATCCCTCCTGCCTGGCAGTATCCAGGGATTACCTGTGCAAGAATCACTCTGGAAGATCAGATATTCAAGACGAGCAACTTCAGAGAAACGGCCTGGAAGCAGAGCTCCGACATTGTAGTGCAAGACAAGAAAGTCGGCACTGTAGAGGTCTTCTACCTGGAAGAAAAACCAAAGAGTCATGAGGGGCCTTTCCTTAAGGAAGAGAGTAGTCTTCTTGACGCTATTACGGAACGATTGGCAAGAATCGTCGAGCTGAAGGGCACAGAGCGGGCGCTGAGAGAATCGAGAGAGAAACTGCAAAACGTACTGGCCTCCTCCCCTGATGCTATTACTGTCAGCGATCTAAAGGGAAATATCATTGAATGTAACCAAGCAACTCTGGACCTACATGGTTTCTCTTCCAAGGACGAAATAATCGGCAAGAATGCTTTTGATTTCATTGCCCCCAAAGATCATAAGAGGGCATTGGAGAATATGAAAAAAACCATCAAAGAAGATTCCGTCAAGGATGTAGAATACACCTTCTTGAATAAAGACGGTAGTGAGTTTCCAGCGGAGCTTTCTGCAAGCATTATCCGGGACTCAGCTGGTAGACCTACATCCTTCGTCGCTATAACTAAAGACATCACCGAGCGCAGGCGGGCAGAGAAGGTACTGCAGGACAGTGAGAGGCGGTATCGTCTCCTCGCCGATAACGTAACTGATGTCATCTGGACCACAGATATGAATCTGAATCTCACCTATATCAGTCCGTCGGTTACGCATCTGATGGGATATAGCCTTGAAGAAGTGATGGCTCTTAGACTGGCAGAGATCTTGGTCCCTGATTCCTTCCTGTCAGTCATGAAGGTCTTTGAAGAAGAACGGTCCGCAGGAAGTAAGAAAGGAAGGGGTCCTCGTCGGCGACCAACACTGGAGCTTGAAGTCAATTGTAAGGATGGCTCCACAGTGTGGACCGAGACCAAGATGACTTACCTGCGTGATGCATACGGGAAGACGATGGGAATTTCTGGAGTCACGCGCGATATCACCCTGCGCAAGAAAATGGAAAAAAGACTAGTGGAATATACTAGGAAACTGACAGCGAGAAACAGACAGCTTAGAGTAGAGACCGGAAGAGCCAGGAGAGCAGAAGAAGCTTCAAAGAGGGAGCAGGAGAAGCTAAGAGAGTCTCAACAGAGATACAGGGCGTTGTTTGAAGGTGCTGCTGAAGGGATACTTGTCGCAGACATCGAAACAAAGCAGTTCAAATATGCCAATCCAGCCATATGTCAGATGTTAGGCTATAATGAGGAAGAATTGAAACGCATGGGTATGCGTAATATTCATCCCAAAGAGGATTTGGACTATGTGATTTCTGAGTTCGAGGCCCAGTCACGAGGAGAAAAAACGTTGTCGCCAAGCATTCCGTGTCTGCGAAAAGACGGGACAACAATATATGCGGATATCAACGCAGCCAAGGTCTCGATGGATGGAAGAGAATACAACCTAGGTTTATTTAAAGACATCACCCGGAGGAGGCAAGCAGAGAAAAAAATGGAGGAATACGCCGAAGAGTTGGCGGAAAAAAACGAAGAGCTGAAGGTGGAGACCGAAAAGGCCAAGGAGGCCGATCGCCTTAAATCCGAGTTCCTAGCTAGTGTGAGTCATGAGATTAGGACCCCTCTTAGCACTATCAAGGGAGCCACTTATCTTTTGAACAAAAGCTCTCTTTCTGAAGAACAGAGAAGGTTCTGTTCCATGATCAGGGACAGCGGAGAACACCTGCTTCGGATAATCAACGATATTTTAGATCTTGCCCGAATTGAGGCAGGACAGGCAAGACTCGAAGAGAAAGAGTTGCCTCTAAAGGAGCTTGTGGAAAAGACAGTCTTTGGTTTTGAGCTCCGGGCGAAAAGGAAAGGGTTAGAGCTTAATACCATCTATCCTTCCGATCTTCCTCTAGAAATCCGGGCCGATGAAGGAAAACTCAGCCAAGTTCTTACCAATCTGGTTGATAATGCTCTAAAGTTCACCCAGCAGGGAAAAGTAGAGGTAAAGCTAGAAAAGCTAGCTGATCTCAATATCCGACTTCAGGTCAAAGACACCGGGATTGGAATTTCCGAACAAAAACTCTCACGCATTTTTGAAAAGTTCTACCAGGTAGATGGAACCAGTAGAAGGAAATATGAAGGCACAGGATTAGGACTCACCATAGTCAGAGAGCTAGCCAAACTCATGGCAGGAAAAATAGAGGCGAGGTCCAGATTGGGAAAAGGATCGACTTTTTCCTTTACCTTCCCTTACAGCGCTGCGAAGCAAAGGATGGTTCAAGCCGAGGACCAGGCTAAGCCTAAAACGAAACAGCAACTCAGAAAAGAGATAAATATCCTAATTGCCGAGGACGATGACTCGGGCTACTACATAATGGAGAGTCTTTTAGATGATTATACTACCAGCCGGGCCGTAGACGGAAGAGAGGTCCTAGAGAAGATAAGGGAGAAAGATTACGATCTCGTTCTCATGGATATTCAGATGCCAGAAATGGATGGCCTTAAGGCAACGAGAAAGATTAGAGAGAAGGACTCAACTCTCCCTATTATTGCCCTCACCGCCAAAGCAATGAAAGGTGATAGAGAGAGCTGTCTAGAGGCTGGCTGCAGTGACTACCTGTCCAAACCCATAGAACCAGAGGAATTAATAGCCAAAGTAAGTCAATATCTCCCCAGAAAAGCTCGTCAGAAGGAAAATAGCCCTCCAGGATCAAATTCCCAATAGCTTTGCTGCGCTGCTGGCTCCAGGGTGGGGACGTTACGAAGTTAGGACTTTTTTTAGAACACTACACTATAACGGGAGGTAGATCGCGATGAAGAAAGCTATTCTCATCGAATTGGCCGTTTTGGGATTAGGCATTATGATTGGGGGTCTTTCTCTGTCCGCACTTGCTCGAACAAACCAAACCGACAGTGAGGCGATGGCGACTTATCCCAGGACCTCTTCGGTGACCCAACACAAAATGACACTTGATGGCGAGCCTTTGTTTTATAAGGCAACCACTGGCTTCCTACCTTACTACAATAAAAAAGGTAAGAAGAGAACACAAATCTTCTATACGGCCTATACTAGAGAGCGCATCCCACGGACGTCAACTCGTCCCCTTACCATAGTCTGTGGCGGGGGTCCTGGAGTCTCGTCTATTTATCTGCACATAGGGGGTTTCGGTCCTAAGGTGGTTCCTTTGGGAAACGGAATTGACCTCCCCAGACCCCCCTATCGAGTCGTCGACAATAAGAATACTCTTCTGGGTATGACAGATCTCGTCTTTGTCGACCCTGTCGGTACTGGATTCAGTGAAGTCATTGAGGAGGGTAAGGAAGAGCTCTTCTGGGGGCTGGAAGAAGATGTTGACTCGATGGCTGAGTTCATCCGCATCTACCTTGCGCGGAATGGGCGTTGGAAATCTCCGCTCTTCATCGCCGGGGGAAGTCATGGTGGTATCCGGGCGGCTCGGCTCTCCGCACGCCTTCAGGACATGGGAATCCATCTGGTGGGAATCATTCTCATATCCCCGGCACTCCGCTACACCAGTTTGATTGATGTTCCCGGAAACGACATCCCCTACATTCATAATCTATCCGCCATGGCCGCGGCAGCCTGGTATCACCAGAAAATAGATGCCCGGTACCGAAAAGTAAATCTGGACGGTCTCGTGAAAGAGGTTCGTTCCTGGGCTGAACACGAATATGCCGCGGCGCTCTGGCAAGGAAACGCACTTCCCGAAGCAAAGTACACAGAAGTTGCCCGCCAGCTTGCCGCTTACACCGGTTTATCAGAAGAAGTAATTAGGGCGCATAACCTAAGAGTCCCTATGTATCGGTTCCTGGGAACACTATTACAAAAGGAACGACGCTCAATCAGTTTCTATGATGGCCGGGCCACCGCTCACAGCATAGATTTTGATGAATACACTTTTATGGATGACCCTATAGCCGTAAACACCTTTGGTCCTCTGTATACTGCCTTCAACAGCTACCTTGAGGAGAACTTGCAGTTTAGTACCGATAGAAAGTACATTGCCATAAACCGTGATATTGAAGATAGCTCCGACGGGGCCTCTGGAATACCGGCAGGGGGTAGGCGATATCCGGAAACCTTCGCCAGCCTCGCTTCGGCCCTCAGAAAAGCGAATTTTCTCAGGGCATTCGTTGCCATCGGCCTGTTCGATATGGCCTTTGTTCATGATGCTACCGTCTACGAGATTCACCGAATGGACCTTCCCCGAAAAATCCTTGACAACATCACTGTTACAACCTATCCCGCAGGTCACATGATATATCTCGATCCCTCCTCTCACCAGAAGCTAAAAGAAAACTTACTCTGGTTCTACCAAGGCCTCAGGACAACCAGGTTCTCTAACTACAACTGGTTTGTGAAGACCAGTAGACAAAGGAGAACTGGGCCAGAATCAAATTATTTCTCAGATAGTAAGGAAAATGTGTGGGTTGATAGTGAGGGACGATTACATTTGAAGATTACCAGAAGAAATGGAAAGTGGTATGGTGCAGAAGTTTTTTCTGAGAAGAGCTTTGGATATGGGAAATACATCTTCTACCTAACAAGCAGAGTTGAGGAATTAGACCAGAATGTTGTTCTTGGTTTCTTTACTTGGGACAACCCTCCTGACTATAACCATCGTGAGATTGACATTGAGTTTTCGAGGTGGGGCAAACAAAAAGAGAAAAACACACAGTTCGTGATACAACCGTGGACTCATCCTGCAAACATTCACAGGTTCGATACTCAACTGAAAGAGAATTACTCAACGCACAGTTTTGACTGGAGGAGGGAAAGCATATTCTTCCAAAGCCTTTATGGACATCATCGCACTCCTCCGAATGAGGGTTACATAATTGAATTGTGGAACTACGCTGGAAGGAGTATCCCCAGGCCTGGCAACGAAAAGACAAGGATTAACCTATGGCTATCCAAGGGCAATCCCCCTTCTGACAATATGGAAGCTGAAGTTGTTATCGAGAAGTTTGAATTTATTCCCCCGTAAGTCAGTCTCTTCTGATCCCATTCAGACCACTCCTTTGGCAAGCCTCGCCCCGACCTGGGCAGTGAGATTGACTGATGAAACTTGCGCCATGCCGATTGGCAGGACAGCCACCAAACCTACCGGTGATTCAATAACAATCAACCCTCGGTCCTGATAGACAAATTGTTAAGCATTACTAACCCTCCTTATCATTTCGTTCATGTTACTAGTAAGCATTAATAGTCATTTTTCAAGTGCATTCCAGGAAAACTGATAGATATTGCTGGGATTAAGGTGGATCTCTCA
>NJBP01000077.1 GCA_005223085.1 Candidatus Aerophobetes bacterium Ae_b3b
ATCTTATTGAATCGAGCAAAAACTTTCTTGAGGTCAAAATTTTCTCCCACGCGAATAACAGGCATCAAATCGGTCTCTACTTGATGATATAGCAGCTCAATAGCACTTTCGTCCAATCCAAAATTATGTTGGTAATCCCCTTTGTAGCCTTCATCCTCAAGTTTCTTTTTAAATATGGTAATAAATGGCTTGCTACGAAAATCAAAATTAGTTTCAGCTATATGCCATAAATCATAATAATCGCGAATTACCAAATCTCTCCTTGTGATTGCAGCCTTAAGCTTCTCTGCTACTGCTTCATTGAGAGAAAGGGATAATATTTTATTCGCAGGGATTAAATCTTTTCCTGTAAATGGATCTTGATAAAAATGCTTAATGGAATTATAGACGGGGTTATCTATAGGGACTTGTCTTAGCGAAACTTCAATTTTTATATTCTCGTCTTTTCCACTAATAAAAGAAGGATATGAAATATTAAAAACGTATTGCGTAGAATTATTAAATCCTTGGCCTTCTGGCTTTTCACTTTTTAATCTCAAAAATTTCAAAAACTCTGGCATCTTTTGTCTGATTGGGGTTATTGCTCTCGATCTTTTAGAACGCGACGTTAATTGTTCTTTGTTCAAATAGGTAAAATCAAGGTCTTCACTCAATCTGTTATAACCAAGATAAATTTTATTTAGGAGTGTGCCGCCTTTAAAAACAAGCTTATCGCTAAGGTGTGATTCAACATTATTCAAGACAAGAGTCAGATAATAATCCTTTTCGACAATTTCCAGTCTGAAATTATGCTTTTGTGCCAGAACAGGTATTATTTTTTCCAGCCTTCCTCTATCCATTAATAATAAGCCTCCATCTTCTATTTATCTTTCCTTTATTAGAACGACTGTAGTATAGCGGAGAATACCCTTTTTCTCCAACGTCTATTTTATTCAGAAAGTTCTTACTTATATCAAGCTGTTCCAAGAAATACCCTATGCGTCTTCGAATGCTCTGAACAGGATATTGAGTTAGATACTCTATAAATAGCGCCATATTAAGCTTATCCATTTGGTTACGTAATATGTTACAAGCTCGACTTACATTATAGAATTCGAATACATCGATCATTGCTCGTTCTTTTTTGGGGAAAGTAACATCTTCATGGTTTATTTTGCGGTTTTCTAAACCATAAAACCGATTGGGCAGCACCTTCATCAATTTATACGGAACACCAAAAATGGTTTTACTCATCGAATATCTATCATTAACAACATGAACTAGTTGCGCAACTTGATCTACAAATCCATAAGAATTAAATACTGTAGAATACCCAATATAATAAGTAGCTTTTCTTGCTAAAGCTTTTGAGATAAGATATTCGTTAGCCGCCCATCGTCCTTGGGGAGCTTTCATTGGAACCAAGAAATAGATGTTTTTAATAATCTTCCTTAGCCTCTTTTTCTCTAACAGTTTCTTTATTAAATAGACAGCATTTCGTTTATCTTTACAAAAAGAAATTATCTTTTTGCGAGTATAGATCTCCTTTCCCTCAAACTCGAGCCGAGTTAAAAGCTCAATTTCTCGCGCAGAAAGCGTTTTAATCTTATTTATTTTCATTTTCTAATTTAACCTTCATTGGGGTTTTTTGCTAAACTAAAAATAATATACCACTACTTTCTCTGTTTGTCAAACACATCTTCTATCTAGAGAAACTATGTTCTTTCCTGTTTATAAGGGGAAAGGGGACAGAACAGGCTTGGAGCGCAGGAAACCGAAGACACCGAAGGTGGCTGGAGTCCGAGCACCCAGACTGTTTTGTGTGGGAGGGGAAAAATTCGGCTTTTCCCGATGCAAAGCAGCGCGAGCGGACGAAACCGACCAAAAACACCTTTTAAGAATTTTTGCGGCGGCCACTTTGAAAAAGAATTTATGGAGCACTTTTGCGAGGTTGAGGACGCAGAGTGTTTTGGTGGGTGTGCTACCGTTCAAACCCCCGAAACACGAAAAGCCGAATCGGGGTATAACATTACCACGAAGCGAGCAGCCTAGCGAGCGCCAAGTGAGCCCGAGCCCCAGCGAGGGGCGAACGGTGCCTACACCACTCGCACAGCCCGCCCCAGCGGGCGGTGCATTAGTTCATTGAATTTCAAAGAACAAAAACAAAGCATTGTAGAGACGAAACATAAGATCATCCGTAGGTACGGATGTAGACTTTTTTGCCGAAATTTTTGTAAGTCTTTGATTCTTTTGACATTGTGATTTTTCCTTAACTTCTAAAAGAAAAAAATTAAGAGGGCAAAAAGAGAAAGCGCTATCCTACCGTATTCTTTATATACCCGTCGTATTTCTTTTATGATTTCCTGCTCCATGTCTTTTTTTCATATTACCTCCCAGTACCAACTTCCAATTATCATTTTAATCCTCTTATTAAACTTTCTAAAACATCAACAAAGAGGCAGTCTCGATATTATGTCTTGCTTTATCCACATAGTATGCAACAAGGACTGTAATAGTTGGGTCCACCCTTAATTCACCATTCTCAAAATAACCCTTTACTTTTATTTTTAACATTTCTTTCTTTAAATTGCTCATTTTATCACCTCAAATACTAATTCCCAAAATTTTTCAGCACCAAACAATATTATCTTATTTTTTAAAATTTCCTTTCCAACATTTTGTCCCTTTTCGCTCAGCATCGTTAAGAAATTTGTTGGCTCAGAAACTATAGGATTTATTTCGACTCCAAACCCTTTTGACAATCCGACACACTCCATATCAATAGTTTCATCATATTTCTTTTTTGAAGGTACAATAATAAAAAGATCTATATCACTTTTTTTAAAATCGGTACCTTTAGCTAGAGAGCCAAATAGTACGATAGAAAGTAGATTAAAATCTGTCTTTTTGGGCAACACTGATAGAAGCTTTCCAACTAGAAAGAAAATTTTATCCCTTTTTTTTAAAAAATCATTAGCGATTTGGTTTGATATCTTAACAAAACTTGTTTTTACTTCTGGGTTTTTATAGTTGGGTCTGCAATATTTTCGATTTGAACGTTGCTCGATAACTAAAATATCTTTATTTTTCAATTCTTCAATTTGTCTGTGCACATAACTGTAAGAAATACCGATTTTATGAGCTATTTCATTTATTGTGAACTGAGCATATAAATTATCATAGAATAGTCTTAATATTTTCTCTATCATTCAACACCTTCATTATCACTAATGGTGATAATTGTCAATATTTAATTTTTGGGGCGAAAAAGAAAAAATCTGATTCGCCTTCAGCGAATAACAAGACCTTCAGTGCAGCGAAGCCGAGCGACAGCGAGGCTGACTGGTGCATATACCAGCAACGTAGCCCGCCCGAGCGGGCGGTGCATTAAGTTCTATTGGTTTAGAAGAACGGATTAGCTAGTTCCATATTAAAAGCTGCAAAAAGAGTGGTTTAATTAATTTGTAGAGAACAATCCAAGGGTCAGCCGTAGGTCTTTAGGCAAGCGTAGAGCATCCTATCTTTTCCTTAGCTTTCTTAAGATCAATTAAAAGGGTCTCGGGAACCCTAACCTTTCCCATCAATACCTTATCTTTAGCTTCTCCATGGCAATCTGAACCGCCGGTGATGAGAAGATGGTACTTTTGAGCTATTCTTTGGTAATGCGCTACCACCTGAGGATTGTGAGCACCGTGATAGACTTCTATCCCCTTAAGACCAGCCTTAACTAGGTCGGCAATAAGATCATCTCTGTGAGAAAGAACGGGGTGGGCAAGAACAGGGATAGCTTCTGCTTTTAACAGCAGCTCAATTATCTTAAAAGGAGGTACTTTCATTTTCCGTACATGGGCAGGTTTTCCCGGATTTAGCCATTGTTCAAAGGCAGCTCTTATGGACCTGA
The DNA here is from genome assembly GCA_005223085.1 of Candidatus Aerophobetes bacterium Ae_b3b. Classification (GTDB taxonomy): domain Bacteria; phylum Aerophobota; class Aerophobia; order Aerophobales; family AE-B3A; genus AE-B3B. Next base: position 3,881 of record NJBP01000077.1, read on the forward strand.
CATAACCTTTTTCCACCATCAAACGAGCAATATGAAGACGACTGATTACTCCGTGAGGAGCTAGCTTTCTCACCTCTCTGTAATCAACTCTCATTCCCAGATCATCCAATTTCTTGAGTAGTTTCTGATTTCGATTTGCCCGAGCAGCCTGAAATTTCTCCAGCTGCCGTAAAAAATCTTCCTTTTTCCAGTTTAGGAAATAGCCAAGAATATGAATCTCATCTTCTCCTACGTCGGTACTCATCTCCACTCCTGGTACTATTTCTATTCCGAGACTTTTACCTGCGACTAAGGCGCTACCCAGTCCAGCAACACTATCATGATCGGTTATGGAGATAGCTACCAGTCCCAGCTTCTTTGCCTGGAATACCGCTTCTTCGGGAGTATAGGTACCATCGGAAAATATAGTATGAATGTGTAAATCTATCCCTGCCAAAGGCTCTACCTATGGTTTCATAATCTCAAGATGCATGTTTAGATTCTTAGCGGCCTTGGTTAAGCTACCCACCGAGATCAAATCTACTCCACTTTTAGCCACCTCGGCTACATTTTCCAGATTTATTCCTCCGGAAGCCTCAATTATTATTTCTTTAGCTTGTTGGCGAATCAGATCTACTGCTTTTTTTATCTCTTTCAGTCCCATATTATCAAGCATTATTGCCTCTACCCCCAACTCCACAGCTTCCTTGACCTCGGATAAGCCATCTGCCTCCACCTCTATCTTCCAAAAAGGAGGAATTGCTTGACGGATTCTCTCCACAGCCTTCTTCAGTGATCCACATATTCGAATATGGTTATCCTTAATCAATATCCCGCTGTCAAGGCCAAAGCGGTGATTGAGCCCGCCTCCTGTCTTCACGGCATATTTTTCCAGAACTCGCAGGTTGGGAGTTGTTTTCCGGGTGTCAAGGATTTTTACCCCGAAGGGGCTGGCTAGATCAACATATTCCCTAGTTAAGGTAGCAATCCCCGAAAGTCGTCCCAGAAAATTCAAAGCCACCCTTTCCCCTTTAAGAATTGCTAAAGCACTGGTCTGGAGAATAAGTACAGGAAGCCCCCCTGTTAGTGAATCTTTATCCTTTAATTCGCTCATAAACTCAACTTTCTCACCCGAAGTCAGCCGGAAGACCTCTTTAGCCACCTCTATTCCTGCCAGAATTCCTTCCTCTTCCGCTATTATACAAGCTTTACCTGTCAAAGAAGATGGGGCTATGGCCTGGCTAGTAATGTCGCCCCTTCCTATATCCTCCCTCAGTGCACTCTGGATAATGGGTCTGATAAGAGAAAGGTCCAAAGGTTTTTTCCTTTCCAAATTCCCTGTTTTTGTCCTAAGTCCCCACCTTTAAGGGGTTAACTATCCCTTTGAGGGTGGCAATAGCCGACAAAACAGCTAAATAGCTGGTCTTAGGATTGATAGGAGAAGGTAAATTCTCAGTTCGAGTTTCCAATCTACCGAAGTCTCCTTCAACCACGATCTGATGGACATTTCGTTTTAGGGCCGGGTCTACTACCACTCTCACCCTGGTCTTTTCTAGTCCTACTCCGGCGAAGGCCAGGCTAGCCGCTACATTAATATTCTGAGGAAAGGCTTTCACCGCTTCCCGACAGCTACCCTCAAAAAGAGTTGTTTTTTCCTTAATTTCACTCAGTTTGATTCCTTTCCTGGCTAGATAAGGAGCACCCTCAAGCCCGGAAGGAGGTTTATAAGTAGTTAAGGTCACTGAATCTATCCGACTTTCTTTCGCCCCCTTTATGGCATCCAATCCGGCAATGGCTCCCGAGGGAAAATAGACTCGGCATTCTTTCTCCTGGGCTTTTTCAAAAAGATCTAGACTATCTACTAACCCTCCCACACTCATCACCATGATGTCCTTGCCTCGGTTTATAGCTTTTTCGACCAACTCAGCTGCTATATTCGCCGAAGCTGCTTCTATCACCAGATCCGAGGCCTCTATCACTTCATCTAGAGTAGTTAAATCTGGTTTTTGATTTAGAGATTCAATCAACTTACGAGTCTTTACTTCATTTCTGTCGCATACAGCTACTAGCTCCAGCTCGGGGATTCTTTTATCAATCTCTTTGGCAATAGCACCACCAATAGTCCCACACCCTATTAAACCTACTTTTATCATCATCCACACCTGATCAAGTCCTTGTATACTATATTAGGCAAAGGAAATGTCAAGCGTGGTCGGCTGAGAGAATGTTTTGAAAAGCTCAATTTTATTTTAAGTGGAAAGACAGGTGAGTCAGGATTTATCTTTGCTCAAGCTAATTGGGCGTTGCCAGAACAATTTTCTGTGCTATAATCGGTTCAGAGAAAAATCCCCAATATCAAGAAGTAAATTATGGAAAAAGATGTCGGATTCACGGTTATAGAACTTCTCATTGTCATAGTCATCATTAGTGTAATTGCCGCTATCGCCGTGCCTAACCTCATGTCTGCTAATATCCGGGCAAAGGTGAGCGGGGTAAAGGCGGATATGGGCAGTATCGCCATTGCTCTAGAGGATTATAAAGTGGACTATGGGGAGTACCTCAAAGATCCCCGGTTTTCGAGGAGCACCCCCTATGCTTTAGACGTAATTGCCGAATCGAACCAGGATTTTGATGGGCAAAATGGCACCGACTCCGATGGTAACGACGCTATTGGATTAGGGTATCTGGTATATCCTGAAGCAAGTGTTGAACCCAGGTATCTAAAGAGAATTGCGGGGGACCCCTTTAATAATAATGGAGAAGAAGATTGGGATGGAAGTTCCGGAGCCCATAATCATCACTATTTATATTATACCGGAAAATGGTCAGACAGTGGACCCGTTGATTGCACTAGCAGCGATGATCCTCCGAAATATTGGGCCCTGGTAAGTTATGGTCCTGATAAGGATCTGGACATCGCAAATTATAGCCAGGCTAAAGCCGCCGTAGGTAGTGGAACTAACCTATACGACCCTGACAACGGCATAACCTCCAGCGGTGACATCGTCATCATCGGGCCGTAAGGGAAAAGGATAGCCTTGCAGATAGGGCAATCTCAAGACCGCTCTTTAGAGAGTCAGAATAACCAAAATCCATGAATCAAAAAAAGAACTACCTTACCACACCCAAAGAATCCGGGTTCACCTTAGTAGAGGTAATTGTTGCTGTAGCCATTCTTTCATTTGTCATTTTTGCCACCTTAAGGGTAATCACCGCCTCCCTAAATAGTATCACCCGCCAGGGACAAAGAGTAAAAGCCCTCCATCTAGCCCAGGCTCACCTGGCTAAACTAGAGGCAGAATCCTTCTCCAAAGTTGTGCCGGAAAACTTCGTAGTCCCTCCGACTCTAGAATACCAACTTAAAAGCATCACCTCTAACAGTCAAATAGTGGATAAGGACGGAAGTGGCGATGCTAGTACGGGTGACTTCGAGCTTCGTCAAAGTGATGGC
>NJBP01000026.1 GCA_005223085.1 Candidatus Aerophobetes bacterium Ae_b3b
GTGGAGGGTATAACAGGTGTTCCTGCTAATGAGATAATTTCCGCCGCCCGCGGGTATGCCGGCGCGGGGAGCGCTTCTATAGTCTATGCTATGGGTATCACTCAGCATACCACCGGGACTGACAATGTTCTTGCTCTGGCTAATCTGGCTATGCTTACCGGTAATGTGGGTAAAGAGAGCTCAGGAGTCAATCCTCTGCGGGGGCAGAATAATGTCCAGGGAGCCTGCGATTTAGGGGCTCTACCCAATGTTTTTCCGGGATACCAGCCAGTAGAAGACAAAGAAATACGGGAGAAATTTGAGAGAGCCTGGAGTGTTGATTTGCCTGAGAAAAAAGGTCTTACTGTAGTAGAGATGGTCCATGCTATTGAAGAAGGAAAGATCAAGGCTATGTACATAATGGGGGAGAACTCTGCTCTCTCTGATCCTAATGCTAATCGCAGTCGGCAGGCTCTTAAGAAGCTCGATTTTTTAGTTGTTCAGGATATTTTTCCCACTGAGACGACAGAGTATGCTGATCTTGTTTTACCGGCCGCCTGTTTTGCTGAAAAAGATGGAACTTTTACTAATACAGAAAGACGGGTGCAAAAGCTCAATAAGGCTTTGAACCCTCCCGGTGAAGCAAAGGCAGACTGGAAGATAATCTCTGAGCTAGCCGCCAAATTTGGATATAAGATGGAATATAATTCTCCAAAAGATGTGATGAATGAGATAGCTTCCCTTACACCTATATATGGTGGCATTAAATATGAGAGATTAAATGAAGAAGGCTTGCAATGGCCCTGTCCAGATGAGAAGCACCCAGGAACCAGATTTTTGCATAAGGATAAATTTTCCCGAGGATTAGGTAAATTCCATTCTACTCCTTACAGGGAGCCTGTAGAACTACCGGATGAGGAATATCCGTTTATTCTGTCTACCGGAAGAGCCCTTTTCCATTGGCACACCGGGACAATGACCCGAAGAGTAAGAGCTCTGGAGGAAATATACCCAGAGGGACTGGTAGAAATCAATCCTTTGGATGCAGAAAGAATCGGTCTTGTCAGCCATGAGCTGGTGGAGGTGAGTTCGCGACGAGGCAAGGTAGTAGCAAAAGCAGAGATTACCGAAAAATCCCCCCCGGGCACAGTTTTTATGACCTTCCACTTTAAAGAATCAGCCGCTAATCTTTTAACTATCGACGCCCTGGACCCTATTGCCAAAATCCCTGAATATAAAGTATGTGCAGTAAAGGTACAAAGGGTAAGTTAATAATAAGGGTTTTATTTGTCTATAAGTAGGATAAAGCTTCCGGCAAAGACTTCCCTCAAAGAGCGGGAAATTAAGAAGAAGTAGAGGAAGTTTTTGGTGGAAAGGTTAAGTTTGTTGACAGAGATAAGAGCGAATAGAAGGTTAAGAGAGGGTCTTTGGTTTAGGATATCACGAATATGACAAAGAATTTGGGGAGGTGAATATTTTGGAAGCGACGAATTGGGTTATTGCTGTTTTTACGGGTTTATTATTTACCGCTACAGTAATTTATACTGTGGTAACTAGCAGACTTTTAAGACAACAGAAGAATTCTTTTGTAATTGATATGGCTATTAGAACAGTGCAGTATGGGTGGCGGTTAGCAAAAGAAAGGGAAGGTAAGGAGTCGAAAGAGGAAGCTGTAAATAATTGGGTTATGCCTTATTTTAAAGGTACATCTGTAGCGATTAAGGAGATTGATCGGGGACTGGCGGCGGAATTTGAAAAGTCCTTGGATGGTTTTATTGAAGAGGCAATGAAGTGGAGTAATTAAGTTCACTGATAAGAATAAAATTGGAGAGATACAAAACCATTGCCCTAGTCAAAATCTTGCGTCTCGAGGCTCCTATGGGCCTATTTTGAAAAGACGATAGAGTACTGTCCCTTTTACACAATAAGCCAATTTTAGGTTGAATAAGGAGGGAGGTGAAGAGATGGCTAGTTTTTATGTTGAGGATATCAAGAAAGATGTTGTTGGGGGTTATCTTCGGGTTACTTTCAGAATTCATCTTAGGAATGTAGATGGTGCAGAGAAAGAAACAAAAGAAAGGCTTGTAAAAGGGCAGCAAATTTATTACGGGCGGTTAATTGAGCTTATAAGACGATTGCATGAGAGATACCCAGGAGTTCGTAAAGGAGAGTCAAATGTAGAGGTTTTAAAGAAGGTCATTCAGCAAATTGAGGGAAGGTGAGAGTAAATTAGGTGACTCTCAGGAATGAGGCAAAATCAAAAAGAAAAAGAGGTAATACAAGAAAGAGAAAGCCTTTGGTCAAGTGATAAGGTTTGCTAATAAGAATGGGGAGGTAAAACTCGCACCCTGGTCAAAATCTTATGTCTATGACGCTCCTATCGCCCTATTTTAAAAAGAGAATAGGGTATTGACCCTTTTCAAAAATAAGCCAATTTTAGGCTGAAGAAGGAAGGAATAAATAAACTGATAAAGAGGAGAAAGGATAAAGTGAGCAGAACATCAAAGATGATATTATGGGGAATAGTTGGTTTTTCTATTGGGATTGTTCTGGTTGTATTAACAATTCGGAATCCTACTATCTTAAAGAAGATTCATCAACAAATGTATCCCGATGTTGAAGTTCTAAGTACAGAGGGTTTTGACCATATGTTTGGGTTTGATTACGGTTATATTGTCCATGTAACTCTTTGCAACAAGGGTAAAAAGGGAGCGGTTTTGGTAACAGTTGATTTACTACGTGGAGCTGAACAGTGGACTAAGGGGCAGACTGTTTATATTGAACACGAGCAGATAAAGAAAGTAACTTTTGAATTTTTGGAGCCAAAGCTTAAGCTATTTGGGTCAGATGAGGGTTACTATAGGGTGACAGTATCGGCAATGAAGCGTTAATAAGTTTATGCCAGGGAAGGGTCTATAAGGGGGGTTATGGCTATGCAAGGAAAAAGGAAAAAAGAAAATTATTAGAGGAGAAAGAGGATGAGCAAAATTAATATTTCGAAAATATTAGGAGTCACTTTACTAGCGGGGTTATTGACTTTATGTGTTAATGCTTATGCCCAAGAAGAAGCTTATAAGGAATTTATATTTGCTCAGGGTCTATACGAAGATGGCAAATTCGGTTTAGCAACCGTTCAATTTCAAAAGTTCATCGAAAATTTTCCAGAAAATAGAAATTGTGATAGAGCCCAATACTTACTAGGAGCGTGTTTCTGGAATCAGGAAAAATATGAGGAAGCCATCTCTGCTTTTGACAGGCTTCTTCAAAAATATCCCGAAAGCGACTGGGTCGATGATAGCCTTTATCAAGTGGGGGAAAACTATTATCGCCTGAGAAATTATGCAGAGGCTATCCCTTATTATGAGAGGTTAATTGACAACTTCCCTCAAAGTAACCTCGTTGCCCCTTCCCTTTATTCATTGGGATGCGCCTATCTTGAGCAACAAGAATACAATAGTGGCCTGCGAGCCTTCAAAAAGCTGCGAGATGAATTTCCTGAATTTAGGCTGGAGAGAAAGGTCAAGAAAAAAACTGAAGAGAGAGTTTCAATCAAAGATCAGATTGCTTTCGTCCCAATGAAGAAAGATCAAGAATACTTCATTCCCGCTGACAAATTTAAAGTCAAATTCAAAGAGAACGGAAAGAAAACGGGAGTAGTCATATTTGAATATAACAGAGATGATCTCTTCTGGAACATAAGCATTAAACGAGGAGACGGTAGTATCGCTCGGATCACAGATGCGTTTCCTAGTTTTATTACCGAGGTTGGGACAGTTGACTTAAGCGGGACCGGCAATGAGCATGTGTTTTTTGTAACAGAGAGTGGAGGTACAGGAGGACATGGCATTGACTTGAACCTCATAAACACCCAAAAGGGTGAAATTGTAGGTTTGTCACTGTGGTTTAGCTCTCAAACAACCGAGGCGATTACTGAGATTTCGACGACTGATAACTTCCGGAGCAAAGATTTTCAAAGGGAAAGGAAATTCCTAGAAAGTATTAAGTATGACTACGGATTTATTGGAGAAGGGGAGGCAAACAAACAGAGCAATAATCCAGACTTCGCATACTATTTTTGGGCTAAGGATAACAGGAACATAGAGGATGGAAAAATGAGAATCAGGAGATATAAAGGAAAACACAGGTGTATCGCCAGCATTGCTGACGAGTTGAAGGAACATAGCGTCGTCTACACAGCTTACTTTAAAGGTGGGGTAGTAGCCTATGACGAAAGCTCTGATGAACATTTTATCGTATTTCATCCTGACGATATGTATAGCTGGCCAATTGTATTGAAAAAGACAGGTCCTTATTTGCTTATTGGCACAAGAGGAGAGGGACTCACGATAGTGAATGTTGAAACCTTTCATCTAAAGAGATTCAGGCTTCATCCTCCAAACGATGTTGTTAGGAAGTTGCAGGTTTTAGACTCAAAAATTCGAATCAACGACTCGAAAGAGATTGATCTGCCAAATTTTTAAGGGTGCGTAACAGATGACCATCGTTTCGGTTACCGCGTTTTTATAGCTTACTGCATTGGTCCAGATGTTTCGCACTTTGCAAAGCACGGAACCGTTAGGCGAGATTGCTGGGTCATATAGAGGGAAGATTAAAAAGCAAGAAGAAGGAATCCTCAAACAGCAGGAGAGATATGTATTCAGGCCAAAAAGGTGCCTAAGTTTGTGTCAGGAAAGGGTTTGAGGGAGAAGGTGAAGTAGGAGGTAGTGGTTGGCTGTGCAAAGAAAATACCAGGAAAAATATGCAACAATTCCTATAAATTTAGAAAAGAAAGTAGAAAACGAGCTATTCCCAGCAGCTTTTAGTATTTGCAATAGAATCGAAAAAGAAGGCAAGGAAGAATTTAAAACCCGTTTAAACCAATTCATATCAACAAAATGCCCACTTCGAAGATGTGTAGTTTTGAGGAATGAACCGTCAAAGTGTCCTATTCCATTATGCTGGATTGCAGAAGGCCCTACTTGGCCAGAATTTCTATTACTAGAGATAAACACTGTATATTGTATGCTGATGGATACTTATATAGAATCTTTGAATGTTTCAGAGGATCCTGACGAAGAAATTACTTTTAGGGAAAACCCTCTCAATGTCATGAATCGAAAATTGAAAACTAAAGGTACCCAGAATTTTATTATCGAAGCTTTTGAAAAATCTCAAATTCTCAGACCGCGTACTTCCATCATCAAAGATATTTTATGGATACACAATAAAGGTAAATACACATTATCAGTTCTACCTTTGATTATTCAAATTGAAGGGATTTTACATGATTTGGCCTACCACTTTAAGTGGAAATTCGAGAAAGAAGAAATGTATAGGGGTGAGGCCGCAAAGGTCTGGGCTATTATTAGAAAATTAGGTGATGAACCTTTTGAGAATGCTCTAAGAGGCTTTTATACACGAGAAGCTGCTTCTGCCGAAGACTCTCCAAGAAATCTTATTCTCCATGGTCGCTCTCTTGATTATGGGGAAAACCAGAAGCTATCAACAGTTCTATTTCTTATTTTGATATATCTTATTGCCTTCTCTCAAATGAAAATTCAAGGGAGGGTCACTATTGAATAAAACAAAATGGGGGATGAAAGCTTCCCCTATTAAAGAATTGGCAAGGTTTCCTACACACACTAAGATGTATATCAAAGTGTTAGAAACGTTCTTTTAAACTCGCCTGCCTAACGGCAAAAATTTGGCGAAAAAGGTATATTTGGAATGGAAGACAAAATTAAGCAACTTGCGCAACTAATCTTAGACACAAAGATTGTACCTAAAAGCCTACGCTTATTTTTGATTGGTGAGGACTACTGGGTAAGGATATATTACGGAGCATTTTCAATAAGAGTTGGTGTACGAGAATACGGATTTGTAAGAAACTTGAATTTAGAACGCGGGGCAGTCCTGGATATATTTGCGAAGTTGGAATTTTTTGTCAATGAGTTGATTCAATTAAAGCTGTTGGGACCTAGCCATAAAAAAGGACAAATACTAGACGATATCTTGCAATATGTAGATTTCTTTTCCAGAGTCCGGTTTTTGAAAGAATGGGACATAATTGATAACCACTTGTCTAATCTACTTTATCAAACCAAACAAGTTCGAAATGGATTTGCACACTCATGGAGTGAAGATGAAATAAAATATAAAGGAAAACTTATCAAAAATAATTTTTCTGATTTCAAACAAGACTTGGAGGAAGCGTGGAGACGATTGGTTGAGATTTATAAAAAAGAACAAGAGAAGATCGATATAGACAAATTTATTGACAGCATCCTTAAGTACAGATGAGGTGAAAACGGAAGAAAAGAGAATTATTCACCCTGAAAAGTCAAAATCAGCCAGATTTGACGAAAAATTAAACGAAAAAATCTGTGAAATAAAGCCCATTTAAGGGAGTTTAAAAACAAAGATGACGATTATCATTATCCCCAGGGTAAAAAGGCTATACAGGCTATCTGAGGCCTCTAAAAGATATTTTAGATAACAGCTGAGGACGGTTAGAAGAGAGGGCACGATCGCCAATTTCAGAATCAGGTAGCATTATCGAAGGAGCACAAAGCCAGGAGGAGAAGCTCTTCGACCTGGTCATCAAAATATTGAGAAAAATCCCATCCGGAAGAGGATGGAGCTTTAAAGAAATAACAACCAAAGGATTGGCATTTGTACCGCGCTGGAGAAAGAAGAAGAATAGGATTCCTGCCAAACCTCTTTTCATCTCTCATACACCAGATCAGAGAGATCGGTTGGTATTTTGTCTAGGAAATGAAGCTTTACCTCATAAATGCCAGCATGAGAGGATACCTGAGGGTAAATCGCTTCTTTTTTAGCTCCTCTTTTTGCATCGCTAAGGAACCTACAACGCGGTTCTTTTGATCCCCCAGGGTGATTTTAGGCTGGGGAGAAGCCAGGCCAAAAGGAAGACTGTTAGCTAAATTTTAACTTTTCTGTTGACAAAATCCCATAAATAGATTAACATATAAAATGTAATTATAAATTAACAAAGGAGATTAACATGACTGCAAAAAAAAGAACTCATGTTGTGGTACCCGAAGAATTGGTAAAAGAGATAGATAAGCTTTCAGGAAAAAGGAAGCGTAGTTGGTTTATAACTCAAGCTGTAAGAAAAGAGATAGCACGTTTAAATTTTCTTAAGGCTGTAAAGGAAACAGCTGGAGCCTGGAAAGATGAAGATCATCCTGAATTTCAAAAGGGAGTGGACAATTGGGTAAGAAGTTTGCGGGAAGAAGATGAAAAGAGATTAAAAGAGATAATATAATGGCTAAATATCTATTGGATACCACAACAATAATCGATCACTTGCGAGGTAATAAAAAGGTAAACTCTTGTTTAGAAAAAATGGGTCAGCGAGGCGATATTGCTGGTTGTTGCTGTATAAATATTGCGGAGACTTATGCTGGTATGAGAGAAAAGGAAAAAGAGAAGACAGATCGATTTATTGAAAGTCTTTATTATTTTGAAGTAACCAAAGAGATTGCTAAATTAGCTGGGGAACTTAGGCGAAATTATGTTAAAAAAGGTAAAACATTAGCACTCACTGATGTAATTATCGCTGCTACAGCTATAACTTATGCCCTAACTTTAATTACGAAAAATGTTGAACATTATCCTTTCCGTGAGTTAGAAATTGAAAAAGTCTGATCCTAGTAGGTTTAACAGTCTTGTGCATAATCAATTTCTTTTAGTGATTTGGCTCCTCAGCACTAGAGTGCTCCTCTAAAACCTCTATCACTTTGGCAGGATAATTGCTAATGATCCCGTCTACTCCCATATTAATGTACCTGCGCATGGCTGGCTTATCATCGACCGTCCAGACCCAGACGAGTTTACCCTTGCGATGGGCTTCGGCCACCAGCGCAGAGGTAATCTCACCATAGCGAATTCCTAGAATGTCCTCCAAGCCGTTAGTGTTGTTGCTCAGGCTTAAAGTTATTAGAGCTCGATTGAGCGATTTCAATTTTTGCAAAAACCTTTTTCCCCAGGATCTAATTACTACCTGATTCACCATCTGATGTTTTTCCACCAATTTTACCAGTTCTTCTTCGATCCCCAGTGTCTTTACATCGATAACAATAGGGAGTTTGTCTTGCGCCCAGGCCAGAACCTCATCCAGGGTAGGAATCCTTTCCTTGGCATATTTTTCACCCCACCAGGCGCCGGCCGAGAGAGCCTTCAATTCAGCCAGGGGGGTTTCCCGCACTCGTCCTTCCCCATTGGTTGTCCTGCCGAGCTTGACATCGTGGATCACTACCAGATGTCCATCCTTACTTCGACGTACATCCAATTCTATCATATCGGCTTTTATCTCAACTGCCATCCGGAAAGCGGCCATAGTATTCTCGGGATACCTTCCTGAGGCACCTCTATGCGAAATGACCAGGATGGAACCATGATTTCCCCACATGGGTTTAGGCAGGTTTTTCTTTATCAAATCTTCGCCCATAACTTGCCTCATAAAAAGAAAGGATAAAATTAAACCACCGCAACCTATCCTAAGCAGCCTCTTATTTATTGTTCAATCTCCTTGGCTAGATCTACCCCCTTCACCAGTGATTAAGAGACGTATAGATAATGTACCATCAGTTTTTTCACTGCCTAGAAATTATGAAATTCCAGGTAAGACTTGGTATTAGCGAAGATTTTTTAAAAGATCTTCTAGAGGGACAGTATTTATGACATCAGAGCTTTCCAGCCATCCACGTCGGGCAGTAACTACTCCGAAGGTCATCAAATCCAATCCCTGTAAATTATGGGCATCGGTGTTTATGGCCAGTTTCACGCCTCTTTTTTTTGCCTCCATCACCCAGACATCAGTGAGGTCCAACCTCTGTGGTTGAGCATTGATCTCCAGCCAGATTCCTTTATCTTTGGCTACCTCTAAAACTTTATCTAAATCAATGGCATAAGGTTCCCTTTCACCTAACAGCCGGCCAGTAGGATGAGCAAAGATACGAACAAACGGGTTCTGCAAGGCCTTAACCACCCGATCGGTAATGGTTTTTTCATCCTGTTTAAAACCGGTATGCAAGGCAGCCACTACTATATCCAGCTGTTTTAAAATATCATCAGGATAGTCAAGACTCCCGTCTTTTTTAATGTCTACCTCACTACCCGCCAATAACTGAAAATCAGTAAGATGACAGTTTATATTTCTTATTTCCCTAATCTGAGCCAGAAGCATCTTTTCACTCAGACCCCCTCCTATTCTCAAGGAACTGGAATGGTCGCATATGGCTATATACTCATAGCCTTTCTCTTTTGCCTTTTCAATCAAGTCTTCAATGGAAGCAGTACCATCACTTGCCTGGGTGTGAACATGTAGATCACCCTTTATCTCGGGATTTTCTAACAACTTAGGTAGTTTTCCCGCTTCGGCTACCTCAACCTCTCCTCTATCTTCCCTCAACTCGGGTGGAATGAGAGGAAGGTCTAATAGGTTATAGACCTCCTCCTCTTCTTTTCCTCCCAGTTTTTCCCCGCTTTGAGTAAAAACCCCATATTCATTAATCTTTAAGCCTCTTTTTATGGCCCTTTCTCTTAAGTTTATGTTATGGGGTTTGGAACCAGTGAAGTACTGAAGAGCAGCTCCAAAAGAATCCGGTAAAACCACCCTAAGGTCCATCTGGAGGCCTTGGCGGGTCAGGATACTTGACTTGGTCTCTCCCTTGGCCAGAACTTCCTCAACCGGGGAAAGCTGAACAAAGGCATCCATGATGGGGTGAGAGTTAGCAGAGGAGACCAGTATATCTATATCCCCAATGGTTTCTTTTCCTCTCCTCAGACTCCCTGCAGGAGATATTCTTTCTATCCAGGTGGAAGCTTTATTTTTCAATTCAGCAACTATCTCTTCCACTATGGGCAGAGCTTTCCCCAGTAAGATGCGAGCTCTGCTAGTTCGATAAAGCCTTATCCCTCGTAAGATATTCTCCTCAGTTTTTGCTCCCATACCCGGTAGATCTCGTAGCTTACCAGATTTGACAAATTGCTCCAGATCAGAGATATTCGCAACCTTTGCCGTCCCGTGAAGGAGTTTGACGGTCTTTGGACCTATCTCAGGAATGAAAAGAAGTTCTCTTACACCCTCGGGAATTTCGGCCTTTAATTTCTCATGAGCTGGAAGCCTACCGGTATTGAGAATAGTATCGATCTTCTCCAACATTCCTTTACCTATTCCGGGAATGTCTGCCAGCCTGCCCCCACGGTGAAGTTCCTCTAGATCACCTGGCAGGTGCTCTAAAGTCTCGGCGGTCCTCTCGTAAGCCCTCACTCGAAAAGGGTTCTCTCCTTTGATAGAAAGAAAATCGGCCATTTCCCTAAAAATTAGACAAATTTTAGCCGAGTCCACCTTCATTTAGCTTTTCCCATATTTTTCTCACTTGCTCTCTTGTCTTATCAATACTCCCGTTATTCTCAATGACAAAATCAGCTCTTTTGATTTTCTCACTCTGAGGAAACTGAGCTTCCATTATTCCCTTGATCTCTACCGGACTAAAATCGCTTTGGTCTTTAACCCTTTTCAATTGAGTATGGTAAGGTGTGGTAACTACAAGAATCTTATCTACCAGAGAATCCCATCCTGCTTCTAAAAGTACCGCCGCATCTACGACGATTAGATTTGATCGGCTCATCCTTATTTTCTTCTTTATTTCTTTAACCATGAGAGGATGAAGGATTGAATTTAGTAGTTCCAGTTTCTTTTTATCTTTAAAGACTAGATTTCTTAGCTTTTTTCGTGAGATATTTCCCTTTCCATTCAGGACCGACTCAGTAAAAATACTCACCACTCTTTTTTTAATTTTCTCTTTCTCAAGAAGCTGATGCCCTATCCTATCTGCCTCAATGACCTCCACCCCCAAATCCTCAAACATATGGGCTACAGTGGTCTTACCACAGCCAATATTACCGGTAAGCCCGATTACTTTACTTTTGGCCATAGTTCAAGAATCTTCTTTAGCTTCTCTAAAGCCTTACCCCGGTGACTGATACGGTTTTTTTCTTTTAGGCTTAGCTCAGCGAAGGTTCGCTCGTAACCCTGAGGCTGAAATAATGGATCGTAGCCAAACCCAGTGCGTCCTCTCCCGCGCCAAACGATTCTTCCCTGGCAAGTTCCCTCTACTACTTTTTCTCTTTCAGCTCCGTCGCTGATCACCATCACACATCTGAAGGTTGCCCGGCGTCTGTGAAGAGGGACTTTTTTCAAAAGGGAAAGAAGTTTTCTATTATTATCCTCATAGGAAGCTCCCTCGCCGGCAAATCGGGAAGAAAGAACGCCTGGAGCTCCCCCTAGAGCTTCTACTTCTAGTCCCGTATCGTCTGCCAGGGCAATTTTGTGGGTAAATTTTGCCACCCCCCTGGCCTTGACTTTTGCATTTCCATTGAGGGTATCCTTATCCTCAACCAGGAGGGGAAATTTGGGAAAGTCTTTAAAGGTTAAAATTCTTATGGGAAGGTTCTGCAAAGCCTCCTTTATTTCTCGAATCTTATCCTCATTTTTGGTAGCTAACACCAGTTCCATTCATCTATTCCTATCGCCCCTTTCTCCACTTGAATAAGCTTTGCTATCCCCGCCTCGGCCAGATCCAGTAGCTTGCTTAGCATAGCTCGGGGAAAAGAAGTTCCCTCCCCGCTTACCTGTACCTCCACTAATTCTTTTTTGCCTGTCATTACTACATTCATATCCACACTGGCCTGAGAATCTTCTTGAAAAGATAAGTCGAGAAGTTTTTCCCCCCGGCTAATTCCAACACTGACCGCCGCTAAAGAATCTTTAATAATAGAATCCTCTACTATCCTCTTTTCCCTCAGCCATCTATCAGCGTCTGCCAGAGCCACAAAAGCTCCGGTGATAGAAGCGCATCTTGTGCCTCCATCTGCCTGAAGGACATCGCAGTCAATCCAGATAGTGCGTTCTCCCAGCCTGGCTAGATCAACCACTGCCCTGAGAGACCTACCGATCAATCTCTGGATCTCATAAGACCTGCCCCTTCGCTGATTTACTTCTCTCAGGTTCCTCGTAGGGGTTGAGTAGGGGAGTAAACCATATTCTGCTGTGAGCCAGCCCTCATTTCCTCCCCGAAGAAAAGCAGGAACGCCCTCCTCTACCATCGCTGTACAAACTACTTTGGTGTCTCCAAAGCTTATAAGAGTCGAGCCTTGGGCATATTTAACAAAATTTCTTTCTATGGTGACTTTTCGCAGCTCATCGGCTGAACGTCCATCCCTTCTCAGCATGGCCTTCTCTCATCCATAAATTTTCATATAAATCACACCCCTGGGTGTCTATACCTACAATGGCGGGAAAGTCCTCAACCCATAGCTTATAGACCGCTTCAGGTCCCAGATCGGAAAAGGCTACAATTTCTGCCCGTTTTATCCTCTTAGACAAATAGGCTCCCGCTCCTCCAAAAGTAAGAAAATAAACTGCTTTGTATTTCCTTAGAGCTTCTCTTACTGCTCCGGATCTCTGTCCTTTGCCTATCATTCCTCGTAGGCCCATAGATAAAAGATGCGGAGTACACCTGTCCATTCGCGCGCTCGTAGTAGGTCCACAAGACCCCAGGGGTCTTCCTGACCTAGCCGGAGTGGGAGCAGTATAATAAATAATCTGGTCCTCCAGCGGAAAAGGAAGAGGCTTTTCTTTTTCTATGAGGCTCACTAATCTGGTGTGGGCGGCATCCCTTGCCGTATAGATGACTCCACTAATTAGGACTTCATCTCTCACCCTCAAGCTTTGAGCTGTGGTCCTGCTGAGGGGAGAAGTGACCCTAATCGGTTCTATCTTCATCTTTTTGGGATCTTTCCTTGGGGTAAATCCGATCAAAAAAATTTCCTATCCGACGGACCACATCAAAAATCCCGCCCAAAAAGACCCCCATAACCACCAGAAAAATAATCAGCACCAGGGGCCAGGCGAAAATCAAAAGTAAGGCTATTAAAAGGCCCCCAAATCCTCCCATAATTTTGCCCAAGTTTCTTTTTAAAGAATTCCACATACCGGCTACCTTTTCAATTCTTTCTCTTTCTCAAAAAGGTGGGAATATCCAGTTCATCACCCGCATGAATACCCAGATCTAGCTGTTTTGAGCTGGGCGGTGGTTTCTTATCCTCTTCAGTGATCTCGCCTCCGGCGACAATAAGAGCAACCACTACCTCATCAGAAATAGTCTCGTCAATACTCACGCCAAAGACAAATTCCGCCTGGGATGAGCTATTTTCCTTGACAATAAGAGTGGCGGCTTCCACTTCGGATAAACTTAGATCCTTTCCTCCTCTAATATTAAAGAGTACAGCTTTTGCCTTTTTCAAAGAAATCTTGCCTAACAGGGGAAAAGAAACCGACTGCTTAGCTGCCTCCTGAGCTGCATCCCTACCAGATGCTTTGCCCATAGCTATCTGGATTCGACCTTTGTTCTGGAGAAGCGCCCTGATATCGGCGAAATCTAAACTTATTAAACCAGGATGTAAAAGTAGATTTCCCAGGGCCTTAATAACTTGATCTAAGATTCCATCTATTGCGGTGAATCCTTTCTTTAAGGAGGGATGCGCTTGAGCATTTTCTAGTAAAATATCGTTAGGAATGACCATCAAGGCGTCCAGAGTTTTTTCCAGTTCTTGAAGACCTCTCTTTCCCATGGCCGCTCTTTTTTCTCCCTCAAAATAAAAAGGAAGAACTACAAATCCTATAGTAAGGCTTCCCATCTCTTTTGCCAGTTGGGCTATGATGGGAGAAGCTCCTGTACCGGTACCTTTACCCAAACCTGAAACCAGAAAGACAAGATCTGCCTCCTGCAAAATTTCCTTAATTCTCTCCTTTTCTTCCAGAGCAACCTGCCTACCCATCTCGGGATCACCGCCTGTTCCCCATCCTCTGGTTACACTATCTCCCAACTGCAGCTTCTTTTTTACTCCACATCTTTCCAGGGAACTTCTATCGGTATTTAGGACAACGAACTCTATCTTTGGCAAGGAATCACGGGTCAGTCGGGAAAGTATGCTGCATCCAGCTCCCCCGATTCCTAAGACTTTTATCCGTACCGCCGATGATTTTGTGGTAGGGACAGATTTAGTCACCGACTTGGAAACACCGGAATCAAATTCAATCATCTAAAAATCCCCTCATCAGATTTCAGTGGCCTGATTTCTGATTTTCAGAATTGACTTAAGAATCGTAGGTCATTCTGAAAGAAAAGTCGAATATCATCGATCCCGTATTTTAACATACAGATGCGCTCTACCCCCATTCCAAAGGCAAAGCCCTGATATTTTTCTGGATCGTAATTAACTTTCCTGAAAACCTCCGGGTCCACCATCCCTGCTCCCAGGATTTCCAGCCATCCTTTTCCAGAACAGACCCGACAGCCCCTGCCTTTGCACATAATACAGCTAATGTCCACTTCCGCACTGGGTTCAGTAAAGGGGAAGAAGCTAGGACGAAAGCGAAGACGAGTTTTTTTATCGAACATCTGGTGGACAAAATAGGTTAGACAACCCTTAAGGTCAGAAAAGGTTATGCTCTTATCAACAGCCAATCCCTCTACCTGATGAAACATGGGAAAGTGAGAGGCATCGACTGCATCCCGTCGGTAGCACCTGCCTGGAGCAATTATGCGTATGGGAGGAGATTTTTTCTCCATTACCCTGATTTGAACCGGGGAGGTCTGAGTTCTGAGAAGATGGGTATCGTCGAGGTAAAAAGAATCTTGCTCATCCCGGGCTGGATGATAGCGGGGCATATTTAAGGCCTCGAAGTTGTAATACTCAGTCTCCACTTCCGGACCTCTTACTACCTGAAAACCCAGGCCAATAAAGATTCTTTTGATCTCCTCCAGGGTCTGAGTGATGGGATGAAGTCTGCCCAGGAGTGGTTTTTTTCCTGGAAGAGTTATATCAACCCATTCCTCTTCCTCCTCTCGAGATATCTCCTTTTCTCTTCTTTTTAAATCCTCTTGAACTGCCCGCTTTATCTGATTTACCAACTCTCCTACCAGGGGTCTATCCTGGGGAGAAAGATCAGTTATGTTCCTCAAAATTTGGGTAATTTTACCCTGGCGCCTTCCTAAAAACTCAACCCGCACGGCCTCAAGCTCTTTTTCATTGGTAGCTTCGTCTATTTTTCTCTTAGCTTCCAGCCTTAATCTTTCCAGCTTCTCTCTCATTTAGCCTTTCCCCTCGATAGATTAGTCTATTGATGGCATTAAGGTAGGCTTTGGCACTGGCTTCAATAATATCGGTACTTACACCTCTACCGGTAACAAGATTTCCTTTCTCCTCAACCTTCACCATCACCTCACCCAGGGCATCTTTTCCCCCCGTAACGGAGCGAAGTGAATAGTCGGCTAAAGTTAGTTTTAGTCCAGTAATTCTATCTATGGCTTTGTAGGCAGCATCGATGGGTCCATCCCCGCAGGCTGCTTCCTGAAATACTTTGTCATTTTTCCTTATTCTCACCGTAGCGGTAGGAAGGATCTTATTGCCGGTAACTGTGTGAATATAATCGAGGAAATAAACCTCCGGAATCTGAAGTGTCTTTTCCTCCACAATAAAGACAAGATCCTCATCAAAGACTTCCTTTTTCTTCTCAGCCAGTTTCTTAAAAGCTCTGAAAGCTGTTTCTAGCTCTGAATCCTTTAATTCAAACCCTAATTTTCTCAGCCTTTCTCGAAAGGCGTGTCGCCCGGAAAGCTTGCCCAAAACCAATTCCCCTTCCTCAAGTCCAATGGAGGAAGGAGTCATTATCTCAAAGGTAGTAGCTTCTTTAAGGACGCCATCCTGGTGAATTCCTGATTGGTGGCGGAAGGCATTCTGACCCACAACGGCTTTATTCGGCTGGACAGGAATTCCGGCCAGACGAGATACCAGACGGCTAGTCCGATAGATCTCCTCAGTGTGGACACCGGTGAAAAATCCAAAAAAATCCTTCCTGGTTCTCAAAGCCATAACTACTTCCTCTAAAGGAGTATTACCGGCTCTTTCTCCAATTCCATTTATGGAACACTCTATCTGCCTGGCTCCACATTTTATAGCTGAAAGAGAGTTAGCCGTGGCCATCCCCAGATCGTCATGACAATGGACACTGACCACAGCCTCCTTTATGTTAGGTACCTTTTTCATAATATCGCCTATAAGACATCCGAACTCCTCAGGGGTAGAATATCCCACCGTGTCGGGGATATTTATCACTCCGGCTCCCTTTTCAATAACTGCTTCCAGAATTTGGTATAAGAAATTCTTATTACTTCGAGTAGCATCCATGGGAGAGAACTCCACCTGAGAAGCATATCCTTTTGCTGCTTCTACCGCTTTCACCGCCATTTGAAACACTTCTTGAGGTGACTTTCGTAGTTGATGGCGCATGTGAATGGGTGAAGTACCGACGAAAACATGGATTCGACTCTTTTTGATCCCTTCTAGAGCCTTGGCTGCAGCCTCAACATCGGAAAGAACTGCCCGAGCAAGACCAGCAATGATGGGACCCCGAACCTCTTGAGCAATATTTTTTACAGCCTCAAAATCCCCGCTAGACGAGGCAGGAAAACCAGCCTCGATTACATCAACGCCAAGTTTTTCAAGCTGCCGGGCAACCTGAAGCTTTTCTTTGACTGTAAAACTTGCTCCGGGCGATTGCTCCCCATCTCGCAAAGTAGTATCAAAAATGACTATCCGCTCCACAAACGGCTCCTTTTCCGAAGTCTTTTTACTATAACACAGGGAAAGAAAAAGTCAAAAGTCCTGGTTGGAATTTGAATGGTAGGAGTTACGGTTTGATTGCTAATTTAGAACTATCCTCTGCTTTTTCCTCCTGATATATTATATGTTGTTCCATCAATGTAACTTGCCTTATCAGAAGCTAAAAAACAGACTAAATTAGCAATTTCTCTTGGTTTTCCAACTCTTCCTAATGGAACTGATACCTTCTCGTAGCCTTCTTTAAGCTGTTTTATCGTTATTCCTCTAGTATAGGCAAGAGCCTCCTCATATTCTAAAGTTCTGATTCCTGTTTTTTCTACTATACTTGGAGCAACCCCAACTACTCTTATACCGTATTTTCCAAGTTCCTTAGCCCATGATCTGGTAAATGTGTATAAGGCTCCTTTTGTAGCTGCATAGCAACTTTGACCTTCTGATCCTTCCAGACCACATTCAGAAGTTATATTAATTATTACTCCTTTAATTCCTCTTTTAATCATTTCTTTAGCCACAATTTGGGTGCATAGGTAAGGACCTTTTTGATTTATGGCAACCATCTTATCAAATTCTTCTTCACGCAGTTCATATTTTCCTTTAGGATCAACAAGCAACCTTGGCATATTAATCCCTGCATTATTAACTAAAATATCTATTCTCTTATAAGTAGCAGTAGTTTTTTTTACCATTTCTTCAACACTGGCCCTTTTGGTAACGTCAGTCCGGATATATAGATGTCTTGCACTTTCTCCGGGTAGCTTACTAATAATATCCTGGCCTTTTTGGCTTATATCAGCTACAACGACATTAGAACCATTTTCAGCCAATACAGTAGCTATTTCTCTGCCAATTCCTGAGGCAGCACCAGTTACAATTACAACTTTTCCCTCTAAGTTCAACCATGACGTTTTAATTTTCAACACCTCCACAGAAGGTAGCTTTTGTATCTGTTATGCTTAAATTCAAGGTTTTATAACTATCTTTAAAGCATCTCCCTCTTTATCCAACATTTTTTCCATCGCCTGGGCTATCTTTTCCAGGGAGAAAACATGGGTAACTATGCGATCCATAAGGAGTTTCTTAGCCACGATTAACTCTAGAGCTTCTTCGAATTGTGCTCTATTAGAGGCAAATGCCCCATAAATTGAAACCTCTTTGTAATGAATAATGTTTCCATCTAATTTTAGGATAGAATTTTCTTTGGGAAACCCGGCAAAAAAGCTTAATCTACCCTTCATGGCCATGGTGATTAAAAGGTCTTCTGCAACTTTGTTCACTGAACAAGCAACTATTCCTACGTCTGTTCCTTCTTTATGGGTTAAGTCTAAGACTGCCTGAACAAAATCAGTATCTTTAGTAGCGATATAATGGTCAAAGCCAAATTCTTTAGCCGTGGTAAGTCTTGCTGAAGAATATTCAGCCAATATAACTTTTGCACCTTTGGTTTTTGCCAAGAGGCCATGCATCAAACCAATAGGACCTGCTCCTACTACAGTAACATATTCTCCTTCTTTAATATTTAGATAATTTTGACCATTTATTACGCAGGAAAGTGGTTCCACCATTGCCAGGTGTTCGTCTGAAACAGTGGAATTTTCCGGAACAGGTATGATGACACCTTGCTTAACAGCGGCATCCTGGATCAGTATATATTCAGCAAAACCACCAGGATAATAATAGCCAATGGGGCGGTTATTCTTGCACATATTATAATTACCCTCTCTGCATGCTCTACATCCGTTTTTCCTACAACCTATTGAAGTAACTATAATTACCCTGCTTCCAACTTTATAGGCCGGATTTTTGACTTCCGAACCAATCTCTTCTACAGTTCCTACAATTTCATGACCTATGATAAATTTACCTTCACCGTACCCCTTAATTTGAGGAACAAATCCCTTGGTAACGTCTTTTGTTCCTTCATACATCCTTCCATCTGTCCCACAGAGAGCGCAAGTGTTAACTTTCACCAGGACATCATTTGGTCCACAGACTGGTTTAGCTACACTTTCAATTCCCATATGTTTTGCTTTATCTATGTATAAAAAAGCTGCCTTCATCCTTTTATCCCTGTCTTTTCCTTTTCGCTCTGTCTCTGTTTTTCCCAGAAAAATAATCCTGTCCGCTTTTCTTTTTTCTCGCTGCTTTCGCCCTCTTCATTCCTCAATGTGTTTTCTCCAGTATTCTACCGATTCTTTAAGGTCATCTATGACCTGATATTCAGCGGGATAGCGCTCCCGGTGCGAAAACTCAAATAAAAAGACTACCTCTTTTGCACCTGATGCCTGGATGGCTTCCATTACTTTAGGAGGAGTAATGATACCGTCTTTATTGTATTGTGAGATAAAGGGCCAGTGGCCACCCTTGTCTTTGGTGCTCTGCTTTATATGAATCACCGGAGAAAGGTGACCCAGTTCCCTTAGCCAGGCGTAAGGGTCTCTATTTCGAGGGTCAGAAGAAGCCAAGTCCCCATGATCAACATCCAGGTTTAACCTTATGGGAATAGGTAAATCACCGTGATTAACTCTGTCTAGTAAATCCCTGGTTGAGTCAATAGTGCAGGCCATCTCCCGGGGTATGGACATAGGCTCGAAGATGAGGAATTTAAATCCCAGCTTTGCTCCAAAACGAGCCAGTTTACGCCAGGAATTGATAGCCTCCTTGATCAAGAATTTTCTCCGCTTCTGGTTGTTAAAATCCTCCACCGACATTATCCCAAAATGGCCACCGGAGCCCCTTGCTCCTAAATCTGCCGAGATCTTGAACCAGCGCTTAAACCAGCCGAGCCACACTTTTCTTTGAAGATTATCTGGATGCATCAGGTGATTAATGCGGGTAAAGGCACTGGTGAAAGTAGTATCTATCTTAATACCATACTTTACTGCATTTTTCTTTATCTTCTCAACCTCCCGATCTATGACGATTTTAGGAAGAAAAGGATTGAGAAGATCGATTACAAATTGGACATATTTTAAACCCAGCTCCTTCCCCACAATCCTCAGCCATACCTCCGGCTCGGGAAACCGATTGATGGCAAACCCTGCATTAATCCCCAATTTAAATTGAGTAGACAATAGCTAATACTCCTCTATTATGCTTCTTTATTAAGAACTCGGCTTACTGCTTTTTTCCAACCTGTATAGAGAATTTCTCTTTTCTCATTATCCATCTGTGGCGTAAATGAAGCTCCCCGCTTCCAGAGGTGAGTAAGCTCTTCTTTATTCTTCCAGAAACCGGTGGTTAAACCAGCTAAAAGAGCCGCTCCCAGAGCGGTGGTCTCTAAAACCACCGGCCTTTCCACTGGGATACTCAGGATATCAGATTGAAACTGCATTAAAAAATCATTCTTGGCCGCTCCCCCATCAACCCGCAGCTTCTTAAGTTTTTGCCTGGCATTAGCTTCCATAACTTCAAGGACATCGCGTGTCTGATAGGCGATTGATTCTAAGGTAGCCCTAATGATATGTTCCTTTTTTGTGCCCCGGCTTATTCCTAAAATTGCTCCTCTGGCTGAGGAATCCCAGTAAGGGGCTCCTAATCCCGTAAAGGCAGGGACCATGTATACACCGCCGGTATCCTTAACTTTGGCAGCTGCTTGTTCCGTCTCTTTTGGGGCTTTTATCAATCCTAATCCATCACGCAGCCACTGAACAGCAGCTCCAGCCATAAATACACTCCCTTCCAGGGCATAAATGGGCTTTCCTTCACCATCGCAGGCAAGAGTGGCTACCAATCCCTTAGAGGGAGTGACTGACTTTTTACCTAAATTGAGCAATAGAAAGCAGCCAGTTCCATAGGTATTTTTGACCATACCAGGATTAAAGCCCATTTGGCCGAAAAGAGCTGCCTGCTGGTCGCCTAAAACGGCGGCAATAGGAATTCCTTGACTTAGGGGGCCATTTTCAGCAGTGTACCCAAAGATACTGCCAGAGGGTCTGACTGAAGGAAGGATCTTGCCGGGAATCTGGAAAAGGTCCAAAAGTTCGGTATCCCACTCTAGGTCATGGATATTAAAAAGCATGGTGCGGGAGGCGTTAGTATACTCAGTAAGGTGAGCAGCTCCCCCGGTAAGTTTCCACAACAACCAGCTATCTACAGTCCCAAAGACAATTTCCCCTTTATCTGCCTTCTTCCTTGCTCCCGGTACCTTATCGAGAATCCACCCAATCTTGGTAGCCGAAAAGTAAGGATCGATTACCAGACCGGTCCTTTCTTTGATAAGGCCCTCTAATCCTTTTGAGGTTAATTCATCACAATGGGGAGCTGTCCGCCTACATTGCCAGACAATGGCTTTATACTGAGGCTTACCCGTATTCCTGTCCCAGACCAGGGTAGTTTCTCTTTGATTGGTAATACCAATAGCCTCGATTTTCGCGGGCTTGAGACCACTTTTGGTGAGAATTTCCTCGATCACCCCCAGACAGCTCTGCCAGATTTCCTCTGGGTCATGTTCTACCCATCCGGGTCGAGGATAATACTGGGTGAGCTGGCGATAGGAATGCGAAACAACATGGCCATCCCGATCATACGCAATTGCCCTCGTGCCAGTTGTTCCCTGGTCAATGGCTAGAATAAATTTTTGTCCCATCAGGGCATGATTTTTAAGACAGAGGTGGGATTTCCCTTCTTCTCTCTAAAATCTTCCAGGCTCTTTCTAACTCCTCAGCAGTATTCACCCCTAAAGCTACATAAGGGTCCTTTGCCTCCAATGCCTCTACTCTGAATCCCTGCTGGTTGAACAGTTCGATAACGTCGGTTAGATAATATTCCTTCTCAGCGTTGTCACAGTCCAGGCAAGAAAGAAGGGGAAGTAAATTTTGGGTATTAAAGCAGTAGATTCCACTATTTACTTCCTTAATCTTTAGTTCCTCGGGACTGGCGTCTTTACTCTCCACGATTCTTTTGATCTGTAGGTAGCCGTTTCTAATTACTCTTCCGTAGTGACTTGGATCAGGAAGACAAGCTGTGAGCACCGTGGCGGCTGGCCTGGCCTTCCGCTGATGCTCGACCAACTGAATCAGTATAGGTGCAGTGATAAAGGGATCGTCACCTGGAAGCACCACCAACTCTCCTTTAAAATTTTCTAAGAGGGGAATAGCTCTTTTCAAAGCATCTCCAGTACCCAATCTTTTCTCCTGATGGACATAGTCGAATCCTTCACCTAGAATGGATCTTATTCTCTCGGCCTGATGACCCACCACTACGATAGTTCTACCTATCCCGCTTCTGACACAGGCATCAACGGCGAATTTCACCAAAGCCTGATAGGTCAAGGTGTGGGCCAGTTTGATTAACTCTGAGTTCATTCGAGTCCCTTCCCCTGCTGCCAATACTACTGCTCTTACGTCCTTCATCTTCCTCTCCTTTTTCTCTTTATTCCCCTCCTTTATGAGTTGCCCTAACATATCAACTAGTTCTGAATTTGTCAACTCAACCACTGAAAGCCTCTCAAAACCTGCTCCTCCTGTGGTTAACCTACCCAAAGCCTCTCAGGTATTCAGAGATCTTTGGCTATCCTTTTTTAACTTTTTTTTCTCCTGAATGCCTGGTAGATCACTCTAAGTTCATCCAATTTCAAACAATAAGCCAGGCTACAAAATATGAGCATCCCTACGCCGATACCACTGCAAACCTGTGCAATCTGAGCCTTGAGCAAAGATATTCTTATCATAATAGGAATGGCTTCAATTACAAGAAAGACTCCTGCACCCATCGCTCCTGTGACCAGGCTAATCTTTAAGAAAGAGTTAAGGATCTTCCTTCCCTCTATTCTTTTTAACTTTCTTCTCAAAAGAACCAGAAGTATCGCTCCATTGGTAATCATCGAAAGGGATGTGGCTAAGGCCAGTCCACTATGTTTTAGGGGTGAGATCAAAAGAAAATTTAACAAGACATTGAGGATCAATATAAGAATAGATATCTTAACCGGGGTAAAGACATCTTGAAGAGAATAAAAAGCCCTGGTAAGGACCATAACCTCACCCATGGCAAATAAGCCCAGTGAGTAATAGACTAGAGCCTCCGCCGTCATGACGGTATCTTCAGCTAAGAAAGCTCCGTGCTGAAAAAGTAGAGAAATGAGAGGACCCCTAATTATGATTAGTCCTACACTGGAAGGAACGAGAACAAATAGAACCATTCTCACTCCCAGGGATACCATCTCCCTTAGCTCCCCTACTCTTTTCTTAGCAGCAAGAGAGGAAAGGGTGGGAAAAATAGCTGTAGACAAGGCTATAGCAAAAAGGCCCAGAGGAAATTGAATCAATCTCATGGCATATAAAAGAGCCGAGATACTGCCGGGAACAAGAGTAGAAGCAAAGACACGGTTGATCAATACATTAAACTGGAGAGTAATTCCCCCCACGGTGGCTGGTACAATCAATTTACCGATCTTGCGTATTCCTGGATCTTTAAAAGATAAAGCTGGACAATATCCAAATCCTCTTTGAATGAGTGAAGGAATCTGGAAAAGGAGCTGGAGCCCTCCTCCGACTACCACTCCTATAGCTAGACTATAGATTCCAAATTGGGGAGTTAAAAAAAGAGCGGATAAAATGACGGCTACGCTGAAGAGAAGGGGAGCAAAGGCGGGGGTAGCAAAATGTCCTTTACAATTGAGAAAAGCCATGGCCAGAGCAGCCAGGCTGATAAAAAAAAGAAAGGGAAACATAACCTGGGTCAGCTTTATAGCCAGACCCAGCTGGGAGGGAATTTTTCTAAAGCCGAAGGCCAGATAAGGCACATACCATGGCGCAAAAAAGATGCCCAATCCCACTACCACTACCAAAAGTAGCATGAGGATATTGAGGACATTGTTGGCCAGTCTTTTTGCTTCTTTTTCCCCTTTTTTAGCCAACCACTCACTAAAGACCGGGATAAAAGCGGTGCTTAATGCTCCTTCTGCCAGAAGAGATCTAAGAAGATTGGGCAGGGTAAAGCCGATCCAGAAAGCATCAGTAATTGCAGAATAGCCAAATGTATAAGCAATAACCTGGAGTCTTACTAGGCCGAGGATACGAGAAAGAAAAGTACCCAATCCCACCACCCCGGCCGCTTTTATTACCTTATCCGTACCCAATTATCCTGGCGCCCTTACTTGCAGTTTTTTGGCGGATATGATATACTTCTAGCAGTAAAATATTTGTGGGGGGAAAATATCCCCCCCTCAACGGCCCGATCAGCAAAGCCGACTCTCGCTTCGCTCAGGGCATGAGAGGGTCTGCTCCCCTCTTTTTCTGATATCTCGTCCGCCGAGATTCATTTGAATAATCATTCAGAGAAATTATTGAATTCTGATACCCTAAAATATACGCAAAGGAGAATACAATGCCCATTCTCAGATCAGCAAAAAAAAGAATGAGACAGGATCAAAAGAAAAGACTCCGTAATCAGAGTGTAAAAAAACAAACTAAAACAAGTATCAAAAAACTGAAGGAACTTATAGATGAAGGTAAAAAAAATGAAGCAAAGAAGTCCCTTCCTCACGTCCTAAGCCTAATCGACAAAACAGTAGTTAAAGGAGTGTGGCACAAAAATAAAGCAGCCCGAATAAAATCCAGACTCACGAAAAAACTGAACTAGTATAAATTATCAAACCTTCCCGTAATTGTCAAAAAGAATATCTCCAGTTTCCTGAAAAATCCTCTAAAGTAATCAAATTTGCTTGATTGACTGTCAGAAGTGAATCTGATACAGTCACTAATCATGAAAAAGCTTCAGGCAAATACTCTTTTTCTGGTATGCATAGGACACGGCTACAATGACATATTCTGGCTTTTTCTTCCCCTAGCCCTGCCTATTCTAAGGGAGGAGTTTCGGCTGAGCTATACTCAAAGTGGGCTTCTTTTGTCGTTTTATGCACTCATAATTGCTGCCTTTTCCTTCTTGAGTGGGCACTTAGGGGATCTATATGGACGAGGGAGGATACTTTCCGTAGGCTTCTTGCTCACAGCTGTCGGCTACATTTCTCTTGTTTTTCTAAAGTCCTTTGCTTCTATGCTGATCGTACTCGCAGTAGCCGGTATAGGGGTGAGCACCTTCCACTCCCTTGCTCCTCCGCTTCTCAGCGAACAGTTTAGGCAGAGGAAAGCCATCCTTTTCGGGATATTCGAAGCAAGCGGGAGTGCAGGTATTCTTCTGATGATGTATTTTTTTGGCATATTGGTAAGCAGTATGGGGTGGCGCCCGATCAGTGCTCTCATTGCCATGATGGGACTGCCTCTTGCTTTGATATTTTACAAAGAAGATCTACCAATCTCTTCTTCTCAATCAAAAAGAACTCAGAAGATCCGTCCTTCTCGAACGGATATGGTGATATTTTTTCTATCCAGGGCGTTAAGATCCTTGGGGATTGTCGCCATAGTATCCTTTATCCCGCTTTTTGTTGTGGACATTCTGAGTCTGAGTATTCAAAGTGCCGCCTTCTTTTCAGGGATGATTTTTTTCGGAGGCATTATTGGTTCACTTATCACAGGATGGCTTTCTGAGAGTTACCGTCCGCTAAGTGTAATTGCTGTACTTCATATACTGCTTCTGCCCATTGTATTGTTGGTAACTCTCCCCGGCCCTTTACTGCTAATTACCCTTCTCCTTGTGGTGCTGGGGATATGCCATATTGGTTTCTTTCCTCCCCAGGACCTCTGGCTATCTCAGGTCAGTCACCGGGCTATACGAGGTAAAATGTTTGGCGTGGGAATGAGCCTGGACACTGTGGCAGCAGCTATTGCTCCAGGTTTGTTCGGATTTGTCGGGGATCGCTGGGATCTAGTAAGTTCATTTCATTGGATGCTGCTGCCCCTTGCCGCAGCTGCAACACTCTTTGTGGTACTCCGCTACTCAGTATCTCGCTCTGCCAGGATAAAGATACTCGAAGATAGCCGATTGTCCCCAAACCAATAAACACCAGCTTGTCCCGGATCCTGGTAGATAAT
Source organism: Candidatus Aerophobetes bacterium Ae_b3b (assembly GCA_005223085.1). Taxonomy (GTDB): domain Bacteria; phylum Aerophobota; class Aerophobia; order Aerophobales; family AE-B3A; genus AE-B3B. The sequence goes on from NJBP01000026.1 coordinate 25,623, forward strand.
TCGACCTGGTAAAATCTCCTTTCTAGTTTGTTTCGAGCATCTTGAGAGGCTTCGAGATATGATGCGGTTTATTGACTTTTCTCCTTTTCGTGGTATTGTTAAAAAACGGAGGGAATGGAAAATGAATTATAAAGTGTTTTTTACTAAAGGAGATGATGGGTATGTTGTTGCTGAGTGTCCTGCAATTCCCGGTTGTATTTCTCAAGGTAAAACAAAGCAAGAAGCTATGAAGAATATAAAGGAAGCGATTGAACTTTGCCTGGAATGTTATAAAGAAGATAACGAAAAGATCCCTGAAGATACAACTGAGATTGCTGAGGTCTCTGTTAGTGTATGAGAGAAAAACTCCCTCTTTTATCTGGTCAAGAAATTGTAAATGCACTGCAAAGAAGCGGTTATTATGTGAGAAGACAGAAGGGTAGTCATATAAGACTTTATCATCCAGAACGCCTTCCAATAACTGTCCCTGCCCATTATGAAGTTGACCGTAGAACATTGAAATCAATCCTCCACACTGCTAATCTTACAGTAGAAGAATTTAAAAAACTTCTCTAAGGCATAGCTACTATGCTGAAAAAATACCGGTTCTCTTCATAAATGAAGAAGGATAAAAAAAGGGGGAAGGTTTATTTTTTACCTTTAAAGAGCTTTAATCCTTTTTCAGCAATAGCTTTTTACCCACTTGACAATAGATAAAAAAAGTCAGTCCAGTTTTTTCTATAAGTTCTCTCCAAGATAGGGAATTATCCCTAGGGGTGATTTTCAAAAATTGAAGAAATTCAAAGGATGAAGGGTTTTCTTCAGTCATACGCTAGAGGAAAAGTTAGTAAATGTCAACATTTTGGCACTTTCTTTTATGCTTCAAGGAGGGGTATTAAGAACTATACCGGGAGACTAGCTTCGTCTTTTATTACTCCCAGAGGATAGGCGGGAATTAGTTTTTCTTCCATCCATTTGAGAGAATCAAGCTCACTATCTGCACCATAAAAAACCCATATGGGGGGTTTATCGTTACATTTTATAATTCTTTCTCATAATTACTTTACACTTCTTCCTTGACATATTCTCCTTTGTGCATTATTATGGCACATCGAGTAGAAAAGAATGAAAAATTCTAGGTCTATATCTATCAAAGAAAAGATACTCATAGTCTGCCAGGTTATAGCCGGGGAAAAGATTCAGAGAGTAGCTAGAAGGCACAGGGTAAGTAGGCCTTCTATTTATATCTGGACCCAGAAAGCTTTGGATACTCTGGAGGAAGCGCTAAAACCAGAGAAGCGAGGACCTAAATTCAAAAAAGGCAAGGTCGACGCAAAAGATAAGCTCATTGAAGAACAAAAAGAGAAGATGGCCGAGTCAGGCGATATCATCAGCGAGAAAGAGAAACAGATTGAGAACTTGAGAGGGAAGATAAATCTTCAGAAAAACAGCCTTCCCCGCCCTTCAAAGTGTCCCCATTGTGGGTTTGAGAAGATTTACAAAAATGGCACCTATAAGATAAAGCCGGAAAGATTCTTTGAGCAGCTACAAAAAGACAAAGAAATAGAGATAACAGTTCAGCAGTTCATTTGTCCCTACTGCAGAAGCTCTGTTTATACGTCAAAGAAAAAGAGAAAAATAATTCTTTCTTAGTACCCACCCTGTCATAGGATTTACCTCCCCAAAGGAATTTTCAAACCAAAACAAACTCATTATAGTGTAAAATAATCACGAGTTTTCAGAATCACGTTCAGGGCAAAGTGGATAAAATCTCTTTTTTTGTCCTGAAAGACCGTTGAAATATAGATTCACTCTCAATTTTTGGGATTTCGTTCGGGATCTTGACTTCTCCATAGAATAAGGTACAATATTGTTAGTATATTCTTATGTAAGTAGTTAATTATAATGAAAATCGAAAAAAGTGTTCCTATTCCTCTATATTATCGGTTAGCAGAGATCCTTAAAGCAAAAATTCTGGATTCAGAATTTGAGATGGGTGAAACTCTCCCAACCGAGGCTGAATTACAAGAGGAGTATAGAGTTAGCAGACCGACAGCAAGACAAGCACTGGAGTTTTTGATAAAACAGGGATTTTTAAAAAGAGAACGTGGAAAAACTCCTTATGTTGCTCAAAGAAAATTAGAACATCGTGTAGGAATTATCTCCAGTTTTACGGAAGACATGATAGCTAAAGGCTTAAAACCGAGCACCAAAATTCTCT
>NJBP01000027.1 GCA_005223085.1 Candidatus Aerophobetes bacterium Ae_b3b
ACTAAACTCTAGCGAAAGACCGGTCAAGCCTACGCCGTAGGCCTAGGAGGCTTATACCAAAGTCCAAACAAAAAATTAACCAGCGGCTTCACTCTCCAAAATACTGGAACCAAGCTCAAAATGGAAGATAGAGAGCAAGCAGATCCTCTCCCTCAGAATCTCAAACTTGGCATCTCTTATAAGCTCCTTAATAGCAACCCTCACAGCCTCATCTTCGGCTTCGATATTGATAAACCCACTGCTTCCGACACCGATACAGCCCTAAGTCTAGGCACAGAATACTGGTACCGGGGTCTCATAGCTCTTCGCTTGGGATACCTAAACAAAGAAGGAAATGTAAAAGGAATGACCCAAGGCATAGGCATCAGCTATCGTGGATATCAATTAGACTTTGCCAACATCCCCTGGGGTGAATTAGGCAACGTTCAGCGAATATCTTTAACCATAAAATTCTAAAGATAAATAGCCACCTTACTTTCTGTTTTTAAAGGCGACCTTACTATCACTAAGTAATTTGCCCTCTTCTGTGTAAAAGTAAGACATTCATCCTTCTCCTCTCATCTAAAATCCCCATTTTATCAGCATCCCTATTTACAGATTGAGGACATCTTGTCCTCTTTTATATAATGTTGACAAGTCCGCAGGAAAAAGCTAAGCTAAAGCTGAACCCTGGGAGAAAAAAGTCCCTTTGCTCCTTAAAGGAGCCGACAAGGAGTAAGCGATAGGAGAGCAATGAAAACCAGGAGTCGTAGCTCTCCCTCTGCATCCTTGTAGGGGAAACTACACTTTGTTGAAGGAGGTGGAGGAATAATGGCAAAAAAGAGGGATACTTATAAATATCGTTATATAGTTAAAAGAAGAGTACGTCACAGTGGTATAACAGATAATTTGGAACGAAGGGAAAAAGAGCATCAGCGGAAGTGGCCTGGTGGGCACATTAGAAAGGTTGGATATGTCACCACGGAGGAGGCTGCTAGAGAGTGGGAGGATAAGCAGAAGAAAGCATAGTTCCGATTAATAAAAAAAGGGGAGACTTTGGAGAGTCTCCCCGAAGCAAAAATTGAATCTGAAAACGGTAAATAATTATATCACTTCTTATAATCAAGTCTTTAAGGAACTCTTGGGTTGGATTCCTTAATCAATTTAATTGGGATTGGTTTGCTACGCTTACCTTTAAAGGTTTACCAAAAGTAATTTAACTATGCCCTACCAATACAAAAGAGAACCCTTAAATAATGATGAAGTAAACAGATTAACCAACGCCTGTGATACTTTCCGGGAGAAGTTTGTTGTCTGGACGCTTTTAGATACAGGTCTAAAACTCTCAGAGTTTGCCAACCTTAAAAAAGATAATATCCAGTGGCAGGAAAGAAGATTAGTTATTTATGGAAAGGGTGGTCCTTACGGTAAAAAGACAAAAAGAAGAATCATCCCGATGACCGAGAGGGTCAGAAGGTTAGTGGAGTATCACTTTGCCGAAAACAATGGTATCGGGGTAACCAAAAGAACAGTTGCAAGGATAGTAAAGAAGGTAGCTGATAAAGCTGGAATCTCAAAACCCGTCTCTCCTCATGTTTTACGCCATACCTTCTCAGTTAACTGCATCAAAAGGGGGATCTCCACCAGAGCCCTTCAAACGTTACTTGGTCATGATAGATTGATAACTACTGAACTTTATCTTAATTTATCACCAGAGGATGCTATCAGGGAGTTTTTAAATAAATGGTAAGTAAAAGTCAGAAATTAAGATCCGTATTACTAAATAAAAAAATAAAACCAGTAGATTTTTTCAGTAAATACATAAACATTTTAATCCAAAGGTGAATTATGACTTTTTATCATGTTAGAATTACACAGAAATCAAATAGAAGTAACGATGAAACTAAGGTTAATCTAACTGAGGAGGAATTGAAATCACGTTTTTTAGAACCATATGAAAAAGGTAAACCAATAATTATTAATGGTAAGACGATTACGATGGATGATCTAGAGAGGATACGGATTAGTAAGAGTAATCAACCCGCTGAATCTCTTATCGAAGAAATAAAACGTGAAGAAGCAAGTAGTTCTGTTGTATTCATTGGTGGTCCTTCATACGAATGGGAAGCTGCTGACAAGGCTGAGGATGTCACTGATGATTTCATAAAGGGGTCACTCGGTTATAAAAAGAAAGAATATTTAAACCAAAAAAAGGGGCAACCGAGTCCAATCACAACAAATAAAGTTTTTGTAGTCTACGGACATGATCACGCACTAAAAAACGATTTAGAGATATTTCTTAAAAATATAGGATTAGAGCCTATTGCATTACATAGGCAACCTGATGAAGGTTTAACAATAATCGAGAAATTAGAAAAATATACCGATGTGCAATACAGCTTTGTTTTACTTACTCCTGATGATGTTGGTTATTCTATAGAGGAACTCCAAAAACTCGAAAAAGGTAGAACCTTAGAATACAGAGCCAGGCAAAATGTTATCTTTGAATTTGGATATCTTATAGGAAGATTAGGTAGAAATAGAGTTTGTTGTATTTACAAGGAAAAAGTTACTTTGCCAACAGATATATCTGGGTTATTATATAAAAAAGTAAATACTTCAATAGAAGACATAGGATATCCCATTATAAAAGAATTAAAAACCGCGGGCTATCAACTTAACTTGTAATCCCACACGAACTACCATCTACCTATTCAACTCGACCCACCAGCCAATAAGTCCAGATAGGCTTAGCGCCTGATTTTAAATAATCTACACTCACCTTACATTCGCATTTAGTATACAAAAGCGAAATATTTTGCTAAAATGCCTCCTGAGATCCTGAAAAATAGATACCCCAAAAAGCTGAAATTATGGCAAAAATACAAAAGCGAAATTTTAAGGACAGCATCAAGTACCTCAAAAAAGATGAGTGGGATAAACTAAGAGGCAGCGTTGATAACTATCGGGATAAGCTGATAATTACCTTGCTTTGCGCTACTGGTATGAGAGTCGGGGAGTTTACCAAGCTCAGGGTGGAGGACATAGACTTCGAGGAGCGGTTCATCAGAATTCCTCCAGAGAATAGCAAGACTGGAGAAGGAAGGACCATCTTCGTGCCCAGGGAAGTGCTGAGTGATATAACAGCTTATTTGAAGCTAGAGAAGAAGAAAAATGGCAGGCTATTTGACCTGACCACCAGAAGGGTGCAGCAGCTTCTTAAAAAATACTCTTCCCGGGCAGGAGTGGAGGCCACGCCACATACTCTGAGACACACTCATGTAGTACATAGGCTCTTGGATAAAGTACCAATAACCGCTGTTCAGAAACAGGTCGGACATAAAAGACTGACTACCACCCAGATCTATAGCGACTTGGCCCCTGAGCAGGTGAGGGCGGCCTATGAGGAGACAACAAGGTGAAAAGAAAATATTTGCTGTTGCTCCTGATACCCTTGGCAGTAGCCTTGAGTGGCTGCCGGAGGAAGCATTTCGCACCACCGCCCCTGCAAGCCCCCAGCAACTTGACCGCAACAGCAGTAAGCTCGAGCCAGATCCATCTTACTTAGCAAGAATATGGATGTACAATGAGGATTATTTTAGGGTTTTGTGTCCTACTATGTGGGGAATTCAACACCAGACAAGAAGTTCAGATCACGTTCAAAGGTGTCCAATGGGGCAGGATTGGACGCATAAAATATCGAGTTGTAGCGAAATTTTACTCGGCCATACCGTGCTGTACATCTCGATATTAATCAATAGAATTACGTTGTATTAAGTGTGGTAAGTTTTGTCGGGTGCAGGGGGCTTGACAATCTGATTTTTTCTGCTATATATATAGCAGAATGTCGAAAAGGAGACGAAATGGCAAATAACCTGCAACAAACGGACGAGGTCAATCTACGGTATGTGCAATTGGCCAGAAGACACGGCTTAAATCCGGTATGGCTAAGAGAGATCATTGATTTACGAAATCGGGGATTTAATTACTCGCAAATTGCTGAACGCACAGGTATATCCCGGGAAACAGTTGCGAATTACCTACAGAGACTGAGATCCATGGATCGAAGGGATTACTGGCTATTGGTAATTGGCGCAGGCTTAATTATTGCAGGTGTGGGCATAATTTCGTATTTTCTTGAGAGACGTGGATCTTCAACACCACCAAGCGCACCCCCAATACCGACATCGGGTGGCACAAGTAGAACTCAGTAAGGGTTTTAAAATGCTAAGTAGAAGACTTATCAGTGTAAAAGAAGCTGCCAAGATGCTTGGTATCAGTATTCATACCTTGTATTCCTGGGTTAGTCAGCGCAAAATACCATTTGTCAAGTGTGGAAGAAGGACTGAGTTCGATATAAAAGATCTGGATGCTTGGATTGAGAAAAACAAAACTAGTGAGCAGGAATTTTGAGTAAAAAGGCAGGTCATATTGACGGATAGGAACAATTTGTTTAGACTCTTAGTACCTCATAACTTTTTTTCATCTCAAAAGGGTGATTAATGGGAGTATACAAAAAGGGCATAAACTGGTATATAGACTACTACCTTTAACACGGGAATGAGAAAAAGCGAGATCTTGCATCTCAAGCGGAGCGATATTGACTTCAGGAACAAAATCATATACCTCGTACAAACCAAGAACAGGGAAGTAAGGGAAATTCCTATGACCGATTTAGTTTTCAAAACTCTTCTTAAGGTTAGGAAGAATCCTAACAGTCCTTATGTTTTCTGTAAAAAGGATGGAAGTCCCTATAGAGACATAAGAGGTGGATTTACTAATGCTTTAAAAAGAGCGGGAATAAGAGATTTCCGATTTCACGATTTAAGACACACTTTTGCTTCCCATCTGGTGATGGCAGGGGTTGATTTAAAGACAATACAGGAGCTTCTAGGACACAAGACTTTTGAGATGACTTTAAGATATTCTCATCTTTCTCCGGATCACAAACGCCGTGCTATAGAGATTCTAGGACGACGGATGGACACTATATGGACACCAAAGGTGAAAGCCAAAGAAAAAACAAGATTTGCAAACTTGCCAGAGTTTAGGTATAATGAGGATTGGGAAGGATATGCCGGAGTGGCGGAATCGGTAGACGCGCTGGACTCAAAATCCAGTGGGGTTTATCCCCCGTGTGGGTTCGACTCCCACCTCCGGCACCTTAGCGCGGGAGATTTGTCTCTTTTAGGAAAGCTCTTCTTCCCTTGATTATCTTGTCCCTCAAACACTCTCGTCTACACGAAGGCGCTTAAAAGGGATGATCTACAATTTTCTTTTTGCTGCTTCCAGTTTCTCTAGCTGTTCGTAGAATCGCACGATCTCAATTATATGGGCAGCCAATCCCTGGCTGTAGGAGACGATTACCGGGGGACGGAAAGGATCATCGCTGACGCTCAATTGAATAGTATTGCCACTGGCATCCTGCCACTGAGCACCCCCTAGAGTGCCCTTTTTTACGTATGGCTTAATTGGCTTTCCGTATTTGGCCGTCAAATCCTTCAGTAACTCGCCTAAGAAACGATACTGGTATCCACCAGCCCCCCAGAAATCCAACCTCACCTGGAAAAGGCGGTTGCCAAAAAAATAGAAGGTAACCAGAGCTACCTGCTTAAACGATCGACGCTGATGGTGAAAAGAGCGTATCAATTTATCTACCGGAAGGATTATAACACCCGCCCGGTAGTGCTCTAGAGGAGAAAAATCTCCGTTAGCAACAATACTTTTCACGTGTTCGGGAGACATTCCCCATAGGGCTCCTTCATATCCATCTATAGGAGAAGCAAAACCCAACGATGCCCATCCCCCAAAAAAGATCAAAAAAAGAACCACTATCTTCCATTCTTTTAAGTTAATTTTCTCGAGAATCATATTTTTCCTCACTTTCTATCTTCTTCGTCTTATTTGTATCAAAGTAACACGAATCAGCTTCCATAAAGTATTATAGCTTCTTTTGCGTTTCCTCTCGTTTAAGCTTTTCTCTTTGGCTTCGAGTCTGGCTGAGTTCGGCCTCCAGAGCCGTATCAATATAAGAGATCGTAATGCCTGGAAAAAGCAGAGATTTAGGATTAAAAGATAGCTCAATTACGTTAAGTCCATCGCCCAGCCAGAGAGTCCTCGCCGATTCCTTATTGGGTTCGACCTCCTCCTCAACCGGCTTTCCATGCTTTTCCTTCAGGAGCTCATTTAGGATCTGATAGAAGGAGAACTCGCCCACCCGTCGATATATTTTCGCCTGAAATAGCTGATTTTTTAAAAAGTAAAAATTAATAGTTACCTTCTGATCGAGAATCTTGTCCTCAAAGTAAAAGAAATCGACCAGTTCATCGGTGGTACCGGATCCAAAGTCAATCACCGGATGTCCAAGATCAGAAAACTCCTCCTTGGGAAAGGCATCCCTTACCCACTTGGGAGACATTCCCCACTTCGCCAGGCGGTAACCCTTAATGCTAAGTCTTTCCCTTTGGAGTTCACGGGCTGCTCCAAGGACGCTCAACCCTCTTTCTTCAGCAATAATTTTAAGGGTCAGTCGTTCAATCTTATTTGTGGCTTGCTGGTCCTCCTTAGCAAGATCAAGGCTCAGAGCTTCCTGGCATCGATAGATTTCTTCAGGAAAGACTTGGGCCCTTTCATAGAGAAGACGAAGGCTATGCTTTATCTCATCCTCAGTTGCATTCTCTTCCAAGGCGTTCCTTACCAATGCATACGCTTTTACATAGGTATTTTTGATGGTTTGAAGGTGAGATTTCCATTCCTGTGACCAAGCTGGACCCATATACTCTAAAAGTAATATTAGAATTAGGTAAACCATGATCTTTTTCATTTTATCCTTCTTTGATTGAGAAATATGGGGAGTTTCAGTAAAGGATGTCCCACCTTTATATAACTTAGCTTTTTTTCAGATTTATCTTTAGCAATATTATCACCACCCAATAGCTTTGTCAAAAGCCAAAATAGTTAGAACGTTACTTTATAGCACGAGGAAAGTGTTAGTATTCACATTAGCATTCAGAAGATCTATACGCGTATCGAGGGACTTTCCCCGCAGGAGCCTTATATCAGCCACCTTAACGAGTCAGCTCTGCAGGTTTTGAATTTTGGGGGAGCAGTGAGCGAAGCGAGCGTTGAGGGGGAATATTTTCCCCCTCAAGGATAGTTGAGGAAAAAGAAAGACGTGATGTCTGAGGAGCAAAGCGACGTGCTCTGCCTGTTTTTGAATTCGGGGGGAGCAGCGCAGCGTCGAGGGGGGATGTTTCCCCCCTTGAGATCCTCACGTCTTTCCCGAGACGAGAAGACGAGCAGAAACAATCCAAAGTCGATATACAGCGACGGAGGGGAAGAGTCCCGAGATATTTCTTGACTTTTTCAAGACTAGATGTTATTCTGTGCCTGATTACACAGAGGAATCTGAGGAATTCAGATAATTGACAATCCGCGGCTATGAAAGAAAAGGAGATAAAACCGATGAAAAAAGGTTTATGGGTAAGAGGAGCGGTTCTCTCGTTCATTGTGGTGGTAATACTGACAGGGAATGTTTTCGCCGAACAGGGAGATTATGAGAAAATCTTAAAACTCAAAGATGAGATCATCAAGATTCAGAATCAAGGGGAACTCGGATTCAGAAACTTTATTCTCTGTTCCAAAATAATCACCTTCGGGCACTACGTTGCCTTGCCGGAGCCAAAGGTAAAAGTAGGTACTGAAGAAGTGCTCGTTTATGCTGAGCCAGCTAATTACTTTACCAACACTCAGGGGGAAAGATATGAGATATGGCTCACACTCGATATGATTGTTTTTGACGAGAATGGCGAAGTGCTGTTGGAGAAGACCGATGCCCTGTCGGCGCACTTTAACACCGCAACCCCCATACTTGATATCTCCTTTCCCCTCACTATCTATTTGAACACAGTTCCAGTTGGTAAATACACCTTTAAAGTGGTGCTTCACGACGTGTTGAGAGATACCGAGGCTAATAAAACGGTTGATTTTGAGGTGGTTGAGTAGATGCTGCTCTACATTTTTTCAAAAGTTTCTTTGGATTGCTATCAAGTGAGATACCGAAAAAAGGGGGGAGCAGGCCCGACTTGCTCGAGCAAAGCGAGAGTCGGCTTTACCAATCGGGCCGTTGAGGGGGGAATTCCGAAGGAATCGGCGAAGCCCTATTTCCATCCTCAAATATCTCGATGTTATTGATTGCCATAATTGTGCCTTTCTTTGTTGCCTGGTGGATAGCCTCTGATGCTAAGAAAAGAGGCTATACTCAGGGTCAAATTATCGGATGGTTCCTGGGAGTCTGGTTCCTTCTTATCGTATTTTTGCCCCTTTATCTTATCCTGAGATCCAGGTCAGCCAAACCTACCAGACCAGCCACGGGACCCGGGGTATGCCCCTATTGTGGTAATCTTTTCCAGGGTAAAGTTACCTATTGTCCTTACTGTGGGCAGAAACTTGAAGATGACAGCTTGTAAGAAAGGAGTCAAAAGATCCTTTGAAGGGGAAGTGGAGCCTGGGAGTATCTATACTTTTTATATCCTTGATAGTGGGAATTCTCTTCCGAATGAGCCCGGCTACTATATTAAAAAATATTTTTTTAGCCTCGATTCACCCCACCACTTTACAACTATTAGCTCTAATTATATTGGTTATCTTTTTGGGAAATCTCATGAAAGAGAGGGGAAATTTAGAAAATATAGTTTCCTCTCTTGAAGCCATAATCAGGAATCGCCGCCTAGGGTCCATCATTCCGCCTGCTTTTATGGGACTTCTGCCCATGCCTGCCGGAGCACTTTTCTCCGCTCCCATGGTGGAGGAATTTGGTAGGAAAATGGGGGTGAGTTCAGAGAATAAGACTCTTCTAAACTATTGGTTCCGTCATATATGGGAGTATATATGGCCTCTTTATCCATCATTAATTCTAGCGGCAGCACTTCTCAACGTTAAGGTTAGAGATATTATCCTGGCCCAGTATCCTTTAACCCTGGCCGCTATTGCCGCAGGCTTTATCTTCTGCATGCAAAAGGGCTCCTACCCACCGTCCTCCCAGCGTCTTAAGCCTCAGAAGAAAACCAAGTTTACTAAGGAGATTCGGGCTCTTGTCTTCAATACCTGGCCAATTCTGGCCATAATCCTTCTAGTTCTGATTTTCAAGGTAAAACTGCTTCTAGCCATCCTAACCATCGTATTAATCGTTCTTGCCTCCTCCAAAATGAAAGGACATAAAATATTTTTATCTTTCAAAAAAAGTCTTTCTTTATCCATGATTCTTTTGATAATTTCCGTTATGGTCTTCAAAAGAATGTTCGAGGTTTCCGGCGCATTTTTGGTAATTTCTACCACTTTTAGTGATTGGGGGGTATCTCCTTTAATTATTTTGTTCTTTGCTCCTTTTCTGGCCGGTCTTTTAACAGGAATTACCTCTGCTTTCGTGGGAATAGCATTCCCTATACTTTTGCCTTTAATGATTAGGAGCCAACCGAACCTGACCTACGCCATGCTTGCCTATGCCGGTGGATTTGCCGGAGTTCTTCTCTCTCCATTTCATCTCTGTCTTATCGTTACCAGAGAATACTTCAAGGCAGATCTCAGAAAATTATATAAACTGCTATTACTTCCGGTCACCTTCGTCGTCCTGGTGGCCCTCCTAATCGTAGGGTTAAAAGGGTTTTAGGAAAAATTTTAATAAGGATTCAGCCGCAGATTTACGCTGATATTTTCTTTTATTATCATATACAAATCTTTTGAACTCTGGTTTTCTACCAAAATTCAATAATAAGCCAACTTCCATAGTTATTGCCTTATTTTTCAACCCAACAAACTCAATAAACCCAATAAACTCAACAAACCCAAACCGTGTTCATCTGTGTGAATCTGTGGCTAAATAGCTACCTTTTCCTTACGGCCACCCCGTAAATATTGATGGATCCCCCGGGCCGCTCTTTTTCCTGCTCCCATGGCAGCAATAACTGTAGCAGCCCCGGTAACAATATCTCCTCCAGCAAAAACCTGAGGAATGCTGGTCTGGCCATTCTCTTCGTTTACCCCAATGTATCCCCAACGATTTAATCTTAACCCAGGGGTTCCCTGAGTCAAAAGAGGATTGGCTCCTTGACCAATGGCCACCACTACCGTCTCTAAATCAAGATTAAATTCAGACCCTTTTATAGGTATAGGTCTTCTCCTCCCACTTTCATCAGGCTCACCCAGTCTCATTCTTAGACACCGCATCCCAGCAAGACGCTTCTTTTCATCTCCTAAAAAAGCTACCGGAATGGTCAAAAGGTGAAATTTTACACCTTCTTCCTCAGCATTCTTTATTTCCTCCTCGCGGGCTGGCATCTCCTTTCTTGATCGCCGGTAGATTACATAAACCTGCTCTGCTCCCAGTCTCAAAGCCACACGGGCTGAATCCATGGCCACATTGCCTCCGCCTATTACTCCAACTTTTCGACCAATTTTAATGGGAGTATCATAGGAAGGAAATTGATAAGCCTTCATTAGATTAACCCGGGTAAGAAATTCGCTGGCCGAATAAACGCCATCTAAGTTTTCCCCGGGAATGTGTAAAAAATGAGGAAGCCCGGCTCCGATTCCTACAAAAACTGCAGAAAATTCATCCTTTAAGAGGTCCTCAATGATTAGAGTCTTTCCGATTAACACATTAGGACAGATCTTCACCCCTAATTTCTCAATATTCCTTATCTCAATTTCAAGGATGTGCTTGGGAAGCCTGAACTCAGGTATTCCATACCTGAGAACTCCGCCTGAGCTGTGCAAAGCTTCAAATATAGTGACTCGGTAACCCAGTTTGACCAGATCTGCTGCTGCTGTAAGTCCGGCAGGACCGGATCCTACCACAGCTACTTGAGCCACTGAAGACGAGGCAAGGTTCTGAGTTACTTTTTTTTCACTGTTTTCCTTCTGCCTTATTTCCCAGTCGGCGGCGAATCGCTCTAACCTTCCAATGGCTACTGGTTCTCCCTTTTTAGATCTTACGCATTTTATCTCACACTGAGTCTCTTGAGGACAGACCCTCCCACAAACAGCGGGAAGACTGTTCTTTTCCTTAATCTTTTCTATGGCGGCCTGGAAATTCGCCTGCGCTATGTATTTTATGAAGGCGGGTATGTCAATTTCTACTGGACATCCTTTTATACAGGGAGGTTTTTTGCATTGTAGACACCTTTTAGCCTCCTCTACCGCCTGCTCGGAAGAATACCCCAGGGCTACTTCATAGAAACTTTTTATTCTCTTTTTTGGATTCTGCTTGGGCATCCCAACTTTCGTCACTCTATCAGACATCTAAGATTCCTCGATATTCACAATCGGCCTCATTAATTCTCTCCATCTTGACCTCCTATTTAAATGGTCCACTTAAGAATCTCTCTTAGATCTTCATCACTTGCTTCCCGAGGATTTTTGCTCATGCTGCTACTTCTAGACTCAGCAATAATGCTAGGAAAGTGAGCTTCGGTAATTCCGTATGGCCTGAAATTGAGAGGTAGGCCAATCCGCTCCAAAAACCTTTCTATGGCGTTGGGTAGATCCTCTACCCTCTTAACTCCAATTTTCTTTGCTATCTGAGTAAATTTCTCCGGTCTTGAGATCAGGTTAAATCCCAACACATGAGGTAGGAGAATAGCACAGGCCAGTCCATGGGGAACGCCAAACCGTGCTCCGATCGGGTGCGCCAGTCCATGAACTGCACCAAGGCCAGAATTAGAGAAAGCCATGGCAGAAAGTAGACTACCCAAAGCCATTTTTTCACGGATCTCTGCATCTTTCCCATTGGCAACAGCTTGAGGTAAATTTTGAAAAATAATCTCAATGGCTTGAAGAGCCAGAGTATCGGTAATTGGATTTGACGTCCTGGTAACATAGGACTCAAGAGCCTGGGTGAAAGCATCCATCCCGGTGTAAGCTGTAACTTGAGAAGGAAGAAAAAGAGTTAACTCAGGGTCAACCAGAGCTACTCTAGCTATCATATAGGGACTGCGGATGCTTTTCTTAAGGGAGACCTTTCTATCGGTGAGAACAGAATTATTAGTAATCTCTGCTCCGGTCCCAGCGGTAGTGGGAATAGCCACAAAGGGCAGTCCTTCTTTTTCAATCTTCCTACCAGCATAATATTCCCAGATTGTACCTGACTGCCTGGCTAGAGAGGCAATAGCCTTAGCTGCATCCATGGCGCTTCCCCCACCCAGGCCAATGACAACATCAGTTTTTTTTATACGGGCAATTTTAATCCCTTGGTTCACTGTCTCCAGACAGGGATCGTGCTCAACTCGGTCAAAGAGATCCAGGCTAATTCCCTCTTGTTTAATAACCCCTGTAACCCTATCCAGAATGCCAGTTTTTCGCATAGAGGAGCGACCGGTTACCAATAAGGCTTTCTTACCTAAAGAACTGAGCTCTTTTCCCAGCTCTTTAATTACCCCTCGGCCAAAGATAATGCGAGTTGGATACATTAAAAGAAACATCTTTTCTCCTGTAAGTTCCAAAATGGTTGTCTAACCCATTATAAGAAAGTAATCTCCTCTGTCAATTTATCGGTCTTTCCCTGAAAGATCATTTCTCCCTTCAACTCTTCCTCAAACCTGGTAAAACAGCCCAGTTTGACCTGGATAGTAGGACAAAAATATTTTGACATTACACTCAAGATATGTTATAATTTTGCTAAATAGTATAACAAACGAAGAGGGTCGAAATGGCTATCGTTAAGACTACAGTTAAGGGCCAAATAGTGATACCGGCTGAGCTCCGGAAGAAGTATCACATTAGCAAAGGAACGAGGGTTAAGATCGTGGATAGAGATGGAGAGATTGTAATTAAGCCACTTCTGACTAACCCTGTTAAGGAGGCAAGGGGTATATTTAGGGAAGGTAGATCTGCACTTAAGGCACTTTTGGCAGGTAGAGCAGAGGATGTAAAGTGATGAATTCTGAAAAAATAGTACTCGATAGCTATGCCGTGATAGCCTATTTTGAAAACGAGGTTGGAGCAAAGAAAGTGGAAGAGCTTTTGTGGCAGGCGGAATCGGGTAAAAGGTTACTGTTAATGAGCATAATAAACTGGGGTGAAGTTTACTATACTCTGCACCACTCAAAAGGAGAATCTAAGGCGGAGGAGGGTATACTGACAATGGATCAACTTCCCATTAGCTTGGTAAACGTGGACAGATCAATAACATACCAAGCTGCCAGGTTAAAGGTAAGATACTCTGTGGCACTGGGAGATTGCTTTGCCGCCGCTCTGGCTATAGCAAATAAAAGCCAAGTATTAACTGGAGATCCAGAATTTAAGAATCTGGAAGGTGAAGTCAGTATTAGCTGGCTCAAACCTCTCTAACAACCCAAGACAAATCTTGATAACCAACTTTTGCAGGAAACTGACCCTATTAAATTTTTAGAATATCTTGAAATCCGTAATGTTTGGTTTGCATTAACAACGATCTATGTAAGGAACAGAAAGATTAGTTTTAGAATCACAGATTACACATTTAAATTATAGTTATTTTTGTAACATCTGAGCTTGCGCGGCAAAGTATGATAGCCGCAACCTTTAGGTTGCGCTGTTTTACGCAGGCTAAAGCCTGCGACTACCAATTTTTTCATACCAAAGCTAGTTGACAGAGAACCCGCATATGATAGGATGAACTGCAATAAGGGGACAGAATTTGAAGAAAAAATTTTATTTGACCACCCCGGTCTACTATGTTAATGATGTGCCTCACCTGGGACATGCTTATACCACCATTGCTGCGGATGCCCTGGCAAGATATAAGCGCCTTAAGGGATACGAGGTTCTTTTCCTAACCGGCACCGACGAACATGGGGACAAGATCAACCGAGCAGCTAAAGAAAAGGGGGTCACTCCCATTGAACTGGCTGATCAAGTGGTCAGTCGCTTCCAGAATCTCTGGAAGAAGCTCTCTATCTCCAACGATGATTTTATCCGCACAACGGAGTCCCGGCACACTCAAGTAGTAAGTAAGGTCTTCCAAAGGCTTTATAGGCAAGAAGATATCTACCGGGGAACCTACAAGGGATGGTACTGCGTCCCTTGTGAGAGCTTCTGGTTAGAGCCGCAGCTAAGGAATGGAAACCTTTGTCCGGAATGTGGACGCAAGACTGAAAAAGTAGAAGAGGAAAGTTATTTCTTCAGACTCTCTCGATATCAAAAACCACTTCTGGATTATCTTGAGCACCATCCTGACTTTGTTCTCCCTCCTAGCAGGAAAAATGAGGTAGTGGAGTTTGTCAAAAGGGGACTAAAGGATCTTAGCATTACCAGACTAAAACTGGCCTGGGGTGTACCCTGCCCCATAGAAAAGAAGCACACAATCTATGTCTGGATCGATGCTCTTATCAATTATATCTCAGCCTTAGGATATGGGGCGAATAAAGATAAGTTTTCTATATTCTGGCCGGCTGATGTTCATTTGGTTGGAAAAGATATTTTGAGATTTCACGCCATTATCTGGCCAGCTCTTTTAATGGCTTTAGGGATAGAACTTCCCCAGACAGTCTTTGCTCATGGTTGGTGGAAAATGAAGGGAGAGAAGATGTCCAAATCCAAAAAGAACGTCATAGACCCCGAAGAAATTGTGAAACAACACGGAGCAGATCAACTGCGCTACTTTCTTCTTCGAGAGGTTCCCTTTGGGCAGGACGGCAATTTTTCTATCCCCCTTTTTATCAAAAGAGTAAATAGCGACCTTGCCAATGATCTAGGAAATCTACTCAGTAGAACCATTCCTCTGGTGGTGAGACATTGCGGAGGAAAGGTACCTTCTCCAGCGGACGAAGACAAAATTTTAGAGGAAAAAATAAAAAAAATCCTTCCCTCACTCGATGAAGCCATGAATATCCTCTCCTTTTCCGAAGCTTTATCTTGCATCTGGGAAATAATAAGATCAGCTAACCTCTACGTAGATAAATGTGCTCCCTGGAAACTGGCCAATCAAGCCGATAAGCAAAAAAGGCTAAATACCGTTCTTTATAACCTTTCAGAGACTCTGAGGGTGCTGGCACTCCTAGTTTTCCCTTTCATACCCGTGTCAGCACAAAAAATATGGACTCAGTTAGGAATGGAAGAAGACCTGGGCAGTCAAACTCTGGACAAGGCTGGGGTCTGGGGTGGATTAAGTCCGGGAACCACGGTAAAGAAAGGACCACCTCTTTTTCCTCGCATTAAGACGTAATACATGGAAAATGAAATTAAAAGAGAAGACGGAGTATCTCTGGGAGAAGTATAATTTTACTCCTAAAAAAGAGCTGGGTCAAAATTTTTTGATCGATCCTGGTATAGTTGATAGGATAATAGAGAGCTCAAAGCTTACCAAAGCTGATACCGTAGTTGAGGTAGGAGCAGGAACCGGGGTTTTAACTGAGAGGCTAGCTAAGAGTGCCGGGAAGGTGATAGGAGTAGAAATTGATGAAAAACTATGTCAGATTTTAAAGGAAGAACTTGCCGACTACGATAACCTTAAGATAATCTGTGGAGATATCGAACAGTTTTGCTTCCAGAAAAGATTTACTCAGTCACAATCAGTTAAAATAGTGGGAAATCTACCCTATCAGATAGCTTCTTCTTTTCTTTTAAATCTTGCCCGAAAGGAATGGATCAAGTTTATGGTGGTAATGGTACAAAGGGAAGTGGCAGAAAAACTGCTGGCTAGACCCGGAGAAAAAAAAAGAGGCACATTAACTGTCCTCATGAACTACTATACTATTATTAATAGAGTCATTAACGCTCCTCCCCAGGTTTTTATTCCGGCTCCTAAAGTGGCATCCAGTTTAATTAGAATAGATAGAAAGGAAAACCGGTTGGCAAAAAATGAGGATCGTTTTATGAGCGTAGTGAAAGGAGCTTTTCGCTTACGTCGTAAGATGCTAGTGAATGCACTTAGTAGCGAGCTGGGAAAAGACAAAACTCTGATTAAGGAGAGATTGAACCGAATAGGGATCGACGGGAAAAGAAGAGCAGAGGACCTGACGGTGGAGGAGTTCGTCAGAATAAGCGAAGCGTTGTAGATTAAGAGAAAATAAAGATGCCTATTAAAACTATCGAGTGGATAGAAGGGAAGGTTAAAATTATAGATCAGAGTAAACTTCCTCAAAAATTGGAGTACATTTATTGTAAGGATGTAGAAACTCTCGGAGAGGCAATTAGCTCCCTTAAGATAAGGGGCGCCCCTGTGATAGGAATTGCGGCAGCTTTTGGGGTCGTCCTGGGGATAAAGAAGTCTTCTTCTCAGAACTATCTTAGCTTTCAGAAGGAGATAGAAAAAGTCATTGATTACCTGGCGCGTTCCCGCCCTACGGCGGTTAACCTTTTCTGGTCCTTGAAGCGTATGAGGAACTGCGCAGAAAAGAACAAAGACAAACAGATAAAGGAAATAAAGACCATTCTTGAAAAAGAAGCACTTCAAATAATGGAAGAAGATAAACGATGTAATCGGCAGATTGGGGAAAACGGAGCACGTCTTATTGAGGATGGACAGACAATTCTAACCCACTGCAACGCTGGAACTCTAGCTACAGCTGATTATGGAACTGCCCTGGGGATTATTTACCGAGCAAAACAGAAAGGAAAGAAAGTCAAAGTTTACGTTGACGAGACCCGTCCTCTTCTCCAAGGAGCAAGACTGACCACCTGGGAACTCCTCCGGGAAGGAATTGAGGTGGTCTTGATCTGTGATGATATGGCTGGACAGGTAATGCAAGAGGGAAAGATCAATAAGATCTTGGTGGGAGCAGATAGAGTCGCCGCCAATGGTGACGTAGCCAACAAGATAGGAACTTATATGCTGGCGGTACTGGCAAAGGAGAATGGAATTCCCTTTTACGTAGTCTGTCCTTTCTCCAGCATTGATCTATCCCTACCTTCTGGTAAAGAAATCCCTATTGAGCAAAGAGATTCTTCTGAGATAACCACCTTTTTGGGAAAAAGGATTGCTCCTCAGGGAGTTAAGACATATAATCCTGCTTTTGATGTGACTCCAGCTATGTACATAAAAGGTATAATCACGGAAAAAGGAATACACCAACCTCCTTACGAGAAAAGTCTGCAAAGGCAGGATTAGAAGGAGTAAAGGATTAGAGGATTAAAGGGGTAGAGGATTAAAAGGCAAAACCAGAGAAAGAATTAGAGGAACAGGAAAATGGCAAAAAAGATTGATCGAAAAGAGGTCAAGTATATTGCTCACCTGGCGCGTCTTCAATTAACCTCAGAAGAGGAAGAAAAATTCAGCCGCCAGCTAGGAGAGATCCTGAGCTATGTGGACAAACTGAAAGAAGTAGATACTCGTAATGTCCCCCCTACTTCCCATGTCTTTGCTTTAAAGAACGTATTCAGAGACGACAAACAAAAGAAATCTCTTTCCCAGCGAGAAGCCCTGTCTAATGCTCCCAAGAAGAAACGAAATCAGTTTCAGGTTCCCAAGATAATAGAGTAACTAAGCTCTATAGATTCTTTCCTTTCGATGGATTTCTCGCACGAAGAAAATAAGAAAAACTAAAACCATGTTATACAAGGAGGTGGACAGCGTAAGGTAGACGATTTTTTCTAAAAAAGAAGAGGAAAGGCGAAAGATAGTTAACCAGGCCGAAAGGATAGCTCCATTCAGGATGCTGGTTAGGCCCACCATGAGGAGAATAAAGACGATGTTTTCCTGGTAGACCCTTTCCCTTACCTCGGAGGTGAGAAATCCTACTAAACACAGAGCAAAGGCGTTTACTCCCAGTAAGGGATAAAAGAAGATATCCTCGAGCAGTCCAATTGTAAAACCGGCTAATAATCCTTCTTTCCAGTCATGGGTCCAGGCCCATAGAATGAGCAGAATAAAGGGGAAATCTGGCTTACCTCCCCCAAAAGAAACTATCCCCATCAAACCAGCCTCCAGAAGGAAAACCAGACCAAGCAGAAGGATGAAGACAGCCAATTTTTTCATTTCTTTATGACAAACAGTTCCTCTAGCTTCCCAAAATCTACTGAGGGAACAACCTCCACTTCTTGAAATAAACGATTAGGATTCTTTTTGACTCGAGAAATTCTTCCCACCAAAATTCCTTGGGGAAAAAGGCCCCCCAACCCGGAAGTCACAATCTCATCCTCTACCTCGGCAGAGACTTTGGTTAAAAGATATTTCAACTCACATGCCTTCCCCATACCCTGCAAGATAGCCACATCCCTGGTTCTTTCATTTCTTACCCCTACCTTGCTCCTCTCATCCAGAATTGTCAGAACTTTGGCTTGATGAGGATAGACCTCAATTACCCTTCCTACCAATCCCTGAGCATTAACCACAACCATCTCCTTTTCTATCTCCTCTTTTTTTCCTTTTCCTAAAAAAAAGACTTTAAAATAGTCACGAGGGGCATAGGCCACTACCTGGACAGGGAGAAGTTCATAGGGTTGTTTTTGTTGGAATTCAAGCATCTTCTCCAGTCTCTCATTGGTAGACACCATCCTCTGATAATAATTCTTCTCCTGGAAAACGAGTTGGGCGAGCCGATCCTTAAGGGCCTTGTTTTCCTCTCTCAGTCTTCTTGAGCCACGGATATTTTCGATGAATTTGACTATGTTGGATTTAACATGAAAACCGGCTGCCGGGAATGACCCTATTAAGACATAGCTTTTCTCTCTGATTCGGACGACCACATCACTATGGTAGGAGGAAATCAACATTAGAATAGAGGATAGAAAGAGAGACCCAACCAAAAAAAATATCTTTAAAGAAATTGCTCTTTTAATCATCTTGATTTGACTATTCCGACTCAGGGCTGGTTTCTACAGTAGCGAGAAGCTCCCGATTTTCTGATAACTTCCCCACCCCCATCACCACCGAAAGAAGAGGTTCCGGGGCCAGCTTCACAGGCAAATGGACTCTTTTAGAAACGTATTTGTCAAATCCTTTAAGGCAAGCTCCCCCTCCGGTGAGATATATTCCTCTCTCCATTATGTCTCCCGCTAGCTCTGGTGGACTCTCCTCCAAGGTACTCTCTATCATCTCACAAATCGTGGATACTACCGGAGAAAGAATATTGCTTAACTCCTCAGAATCTATCTCTATCTCATTGGGAAAACCAGTGCTCAAGTCTCTTCCCCTCATCTTCATCTTCTCATTCCGCGAGGGAGGATGGGTGCATCCTATATTTATCTTAATACGCTCGGCCATCTGTTCACCAACGAATAAATTGTGATTTTCCTTAAGATATAGAATTATGGCCTGGTCCATCTCATCTCCAGCTATTCGAACATGTTTGCTTATCACTACTCCGTCGAGAGAGGTTATGGCTGCCTCACTGGTCCCTCCCCCAATATCCACTATCATACTACCCAGAGGTTCAGATATAGGTAAATCTGCTCCAATTACTGCTGCCACTGGCTCATGTACTAGATGAACCTGGCGAGCTCCCAGATGGGTAGCTATGTCGACTAGCGCCTTTTTTTCAACCTTGGTAGCTCTTGAAGGAACCCCGATCACCATTTTAGGACCAACTAAACGGTGATAGGGCTGAATCTGAGAGATAAAATATTCAACCATCCTCTGGGTTGCATCGTAGTCGGCAACTACTCCATTTTGCAAAGGACGCACAACCACGATATTCTGAGGAGTCTTTCCCAGCATTTCCTTAGCCTTTTTTCCTACTCCTACAATCCTTCCATCTTTCCGACCTACAGCCAATATAGAGGGCATATTTAAAACAATCCCTTTACCTTTTGCATAAATCAAGGTACTGCTTGTCCCTAAATCTATGCCTAAATTATCCCCAAATATCCTAAAACTAAAAAAATCTCTAAACATGGCCTGTATTTCCCAATTTTAAAGCCATTATATTAACCATAGGGGAAAAGTCAAGAAATATCTCGGGATTCTTCCCCTCGATACGCGTATAAGTCTTCTAAATACCAACACTTTCCTGGTATTATCAAGTAAAGTTTGGGTAGTTTGCAAAATTTTCGAAAAAATGTATAATTCTAGGTAACATATTCAGAGACTATTAGGAGAGCTAAGATGATATTGCTCGATTTAAGAAAATCAATAAAGCCCATGATGTGGATAATAATTGTAGCTTTTGGCGCCTCCCTACCCCTCATGTATCTACGTTCTAGAACCGGTGATCAGCAAAAACCTTTAGCTAAAGTTAATGGCGTCTCCATCTCCTATGCAACCTTTGCCAGGAGCTATAGTGATGTCTACGAGAGATACCAACAAACATCCGGCGAACAAATTTCACCACAGGTAGAAACCTACTTAAAGTACCAAGTATTGGCCCAGCTCATAACTAACGAAATCCTTCGGCAGGAAGCTAACAGGGCAAGAATCAGGATAAGCGAGGAAGAACTGACTGAGGCCATCGAAAGAATAATGAGGAGCTTTCCCTCTCGGGAGGCCTTCATGAGATTTCTCAACTACCAACACATTTCTTACCGTGACCTGAAAGAACAAATCAGAAAGCAGCTAGCCACAAATGAGCTCACCCAGCGAATTCGGGATAGTGTAGGAGTAACTGACCAGGAAGTCAAAGACTACTGGTTGCGCGAAAATGAGAAGATAAAGGCTGTCTATATTTATCTTTCTCCTAAAAAGTACGAAAAGGAAGTGGTAGTCAGTCAGGAGGAGATAACCATCTATTATGAGAAACACAAAGAAGACTTTACTATTCCCGAGAAGGTAAAAGCAGACTATCTTTTAATAAGTTCTGGAGAATTCACCAAAGAAATCAAAGTCACCGCCAAAGAACTAAAGTCTTACTATGAGGGACATCTAGCCAATTTTGAAATTCCGGAAAAAAGGAAAGCCAGTCATATTCTGATCAAACTACTCCCTTCGGCGAGTAAAAAGGACGAGGAGAATGCAAAAAAGAAGATAGAAGAGATTCAAAAGAAGCTAGAAAAGGGAGCTGATTTCACGACCCTGGCCAAGAAATATTCTCAAGATACGCCTTCTGCCGAAAAAGGGGGCGACCTGGGGTTTTTCACCTATACCCAGATGATTCCTTCCTTTAGTAGAGCCGTTTTTTCTTTGGAAAAAGAAGGTGAGGTCAGTGGAATAGTCAAAAGCCCCTTTGGCTATCATCTAATTAAATTGACCGGGATAAAACAAGCCTATACCGAGCCGTTTGAGAAAGTAAAATCACGGATCAATAAGCTATTGATAGAGCAAAAAAGCGATGACCTTGCCAAGAAAGAGGCCGAGGGAATGAGGGAAAGGATCAAAGAAAAAAAGATGACCTTTACCGACTACGTGAAAAAACATCCCTTTCGCTATAACTCCACCCCATTTTTCTCCTCCACGGAAAAAGTTGAAGGCGTTGAATGGACCCCTCAATTTAATCAGGTTGCTTTTTCCTTAAAACCCGGAGAAATTAGCTCTGTAGTGCAAATCCCCCAGGGATATTCCATATTGAAACTGGTAGAACGAAAAACCTCCCGCATTCCGCCATTAAAGGAGATAACCCAAAAAATAAAAGAGAAGGTAGTGGAAGAGAAAGCAAAAAGAACAGCCGAGGAAAAGGCAAAACAGATACAGAAAGAGATAAAGGTGGGTAAGAATCTATCTTCTCTGGCTAAGAAATTTGGTCTAGAGTATAAGAGTTTAAAATACCTTAAGAGGGGAGATTGGATAGAGGAGCTCGGTGGCCCAGACCGAGAAAAATTTATGGAGACCGCCTTTTCTCTAGCCAAAGGAGGGGTAAGCTCACCAGTATGGCTAAGCCAAGGATATTATGTAATACAATTGACCGGAAGAGATCTCTCTCTTGAGGAGTTTACCAAAGAAAGGGAAAAATTTACCCAAGATCTGACTTCCCAGAAGAGAGCAGAAGAGCTAAATCTCTGGCTTCAAAAAATAAGAGAGAAAGCAAAAATAGAAGACAATTCCAGCCTATTCTTCTCCCCTTAATTGATTGATGCAACTTCTCTGTACTCTTAGCCTAACCTGACTAGCTACCTCTATTTCCACGTAATTTTTTTTAAGCCCAATGATGGTTCCGTAGACACCTCCGGTAGTGACTATTTTGTCTCCTTTCTTCAAATTCCTCACCATTTGTTGATGTTCCTTTTGCTTTCTTCTCTGAGGCATAATGAGAAGAAAATAAAAGATTACAAAAATGAGGACTAGAGGCATAAGAGTAGTAAGCATGCCTCCTGCTCCCGGTGCTCCCTGCCCATTAATAGCCCAAGCAACTGCATACACTTTGAACCTCCTTTTTTAAACGCCATCTATTTATTGGCATGCTATTTTCCTTGATAGTTCTCCCTAAACTTCCTTTTAAAATTTTTGAAAGAATTGTCTCTAATCGCCTCCCCTGCATGCTCCATCAATCGAGCCAGAAAATAAAGATTGTGATAGGTAGTAAGCCGCATGCCAAGAATTTCCTTGGCCCAGAGTAGATGTCTAAGGTAGGCACGAGAAAAATTTTTGCAGGTATAACATCCACAACCTGGGTCCAGCGGTCCCGGATCTTGCTTATAGGCCGAATTCTTAACGATTATTCGACCCCTATGGGTGAAAACTGCACCATTTCGAGCAATACGAGTGGGAAGGGCACAATCAAACATATCTATCCCCAAAGAGATGCAATCAAGGAGTTCTTCTGGAGTCCCTATCCCCATTAGATAACGGGGTTGAGAGGTTGGAAGATACTGAGTGGTATATTCTATTATCTCTTGTCTTAAGGTTGGTGATTCCCCTACGCTTAGGCCCCCCAGAGCATAACCATCGAAGCCTATCTCAACCAACTCCTCAACGCATCTCTTTCTCAAATCCTTAAAAGTACTCCCCTGCACTATTCCAAATAGTCCCCTTTTTCCATCTTTCACCCAACTATGTCGAGTAATCCTGGCCCAATTCAGGGTTCTATTCAAGGCCTTCTCCGCCTGGGCATGAGGAATGGGATAGGGAGTGCATTGGTCGAGAACCATAATTAGGTCTGATCCTAAAGCGAGTTGAATCTGCAAAACTGCTTCTGGGGTTAAAAAATGATCTGACCCATCAAGGTGAGATTTAAACCTTACCCCTTTTTCTTCCGATTTTTGCAAAGAGGATATGCTGAAGATCTGATATCCTCCGCTATCAGTAATTATGACCCCATTCCAGTTCACGAATCTATGTAAACCACCTATCTTTTTAATTATTGGATAGCCGGGGCGAAGATAAAGATGATAGGTATTGCAGAGAATAACCTTTATTCCAATTTCCTTTAGTTCATGAGGAGAAAGAGCCTTGACGCACCCCTGAGTACCTACTGGCATAAAAACAGGAGTATGGAAAGAGCCATGAGAAGTGGAGATCCTTCCCTGTCGCGCTCTGCTCGCTGAATCCTGGTGAATGAGTGTAAATTGCAATCTTTTATTCTCTGATCTTATGGCTTACATATTTTATAATACCAAGGATGGGAAGGAAGTCAAATAATGAGCATAGCATCACCAAAGGATAAAAACCGATATCGCTGCTTTATCGCCTCTCGGTAGGCAGCCAACAATTTCTCCTTACCAATAAAAGCAGCCACCAAGAGAATAAGGGAAGATCCAGGCATATGAAAATTGGTAAGGAGCGCTTCAACTATCTTGAATTTGTATCCCGGATAGATAAAAAGAGTTGTCCATCTCTCACCTGATTTGACTAAACCCGATCTCGCAGCCTGTGTCTCCAGAGCCCGCGTGGTAGTAGTACCGATAGCTACTATGCGGTGGCCTTTTTCTTTGACCCGGTTGATAATCGCAGCAGCTTCATCATCGATTTTAAAATACTCTCTTGGAACCACGTTTTTCTCAACCGCGGCCTGAGATAAAGGCTTGAAACTAGCCCATCCTGTGTGCAAGGTAATTTCAACAATATTTATTCGGTCTCTTTTCATGCTCCGGAGTAGAGAAGAAGTAAAATGTAGGCCTGCTGTGGGAGCAGCCACGGCCCCTTCCTCTCCGGCGTAAACGGTTTGATATCTTTTTCTATCCCGGAAAGTAGGACCGGTGGGTCTTTTAATATAAGGCGGAAGGGGAATCTGGCCTACCTTGGTCAGAAGCTGCGTGATCTTTTCCAAGGGATTAAATTCAACTATAGCTTTCGAGCCTTCAATTCTATTTATAACCTCTGCTTTGAGTTCTGTTCCCGGGAAAAAAATCTGACTTCCTCCTTTTAGTCTTTTGGCAGGCCTTAGCAAACACTCCCAACTGCCCACTTTCTTTTCTTGTAGAAGAAAAATCTCAACCTTTCCTCCGGTTTCTATCTTTCTTCCCCTTAGCCGGGCCGGGATCACCTTGGTGTTATTCAAAACTACCACATCACCCTGGCGGAGAAACTGTCCCAGTTCAGAAAATCTTCGGTGTTCAATTTCTCCTCTTTTTCTATGAAGCACCATAAGTCGACAACTGTCCCTGGGAGTGAGAGGTTGTTGAGCGATAAGGTCTTTAGGTAAATGATAATGAAAATCCTCCAATTTCACCTTTATTCTCCTCTTCTTTCAAACCCTTTAACTTAAGAGTAAGTATTCAGTGAACCCCGTCATTTTTGGTAGTCGCCGGTAGCCGCAGGCTTCAGCCTGCGTAAAACCTTAGCCTGCGCACCCTTTAAGATTATCATCAGTTTTCTCTTCGTCAAGGATATCTCGGGACTGTTCCCCTTCGTCGCTATGGAGCCTGTTTTCCATATCTTAGAGACAAATAAGTTGAAACAATTCTTCAGCTTTAATCACTCCCTGTTTAAAATCAGTTATGAAGTGTCGAATGCTGAACACATGAGTCAAACAAAACTCAGGGGTGAACTTTGAAATCGATAGCTCAACTGCAGGAAATTGCCATGTTAAGCATCACACTAAGAACCCAGAAGACATGTACCCTTAAAGTATTTCTGGTACATAATTTGCTCAGAAATTCTTTTGGGTAACAAAAAAAATAAAAAAAGGATTGACAAACTTTTAGACGAGAGTAAAATAAGGGTGTAGATTTTCAAAACGGGGTAAACATAAAGAGGATAACCGAAAAGGGTAAACCATTTGAAAGAATGGGGCGCAAAACTGCAGACCTTTGAAAGAGGCAGCTGGGTCGCCGAAGTTATCCAAAAAGATCACCAGACCCATTCTTTCGTTTGGAAGAATGGTTTTTTTATTGATGTCTGATTACCTCCCAGCAAAATTAACTTCTAGAGGTTAGGATAATGGCAAAGATTAGTAGACTCAGTCTTACCGATGTCTTACTTAAAGAAGGATTCATCACCGAGGAAGATTTAAAGAAAGCTGAGCAGCATCAACGGGATAATGGGGGACTTCTCTCCTACGTCTTAGTCAAGCTAGGGTTGGTCACGGAGGAGCAGATTGTAGTAGGCCTTGCCGAACAGTTAGGAATCCCCCATATGAAGCTTACCCACTATAAATTGGATCCCGAGGTGGTGGAACTCCTTCCTGAGAGAATAATTAGAAAAGATAAAGTGATTCCCCTCTCTCAATCCGGAAATACGCTCACTGTGGCCACCGCTGATCCTCTCAATGTTTTAATGATTGACGATTTAAAAGCCCTAACCGGCTGCAACATTCAGACTATTGTGGCTACCCCTTCCGAGATTGAACAAGTCGTGGGGGACTATTATTCTACCAGAGCCACTATGAACCTGGACAAATTGATTGCACAATCTGAAAAAGAGACAGACACAGCAGTAGAGGTAGTTACAGACGAGCAATCGGTGGATCTGGACCAATTAATGAGAGAAGCGGAAGAGGCTCCCATTATCAGAATAGCCAATTTGATTCTCTCTCGAGCTATAAGGGAAAGAGCCAGTGATATTCACCTCGAGCCTCTGGAGAAGAAGGTAGCGATCAGGTATCGGATCGATGGCACTCTTTATCCCATTATAACCCTTCCCAAGAGGGTACAGGATGCGGTGGTCTCCCGAATAAAAATACTATCTGAGATGGATATCGCCGAACACCGTCTCCCCCAAGATGGAAGATTCAGGGTAAGAGCACATAACCGAGATGTAGACTTTCGGGTCTCTACTATTCCCACCCGGTTTGGAGAGAAGGTGGTGCTGCGTCTTCTTGATAAAGCGCAACTTACGGGTCTGACCATTGATAAGCTGGGATTGGAACAAAACGTTCTGGAAAAATATCAAAAGGCCATCAAGCAACCATATGGAATGATTGTTCTTACTGGTCCTACCAGCTGTGGAAAATCCACTTCTCTCTACGCTGCTATTAGAGCCATTAACAGCCCTGACAAAAATATTCTTACCATTGAGGACCCAGTAGAGTACGAAGCTGAGGGAATTAATCAGGTTCAGATCTATGAAAAAATTGGATTGACATTCGCCCAAGCTCTGAGGTCTTTTCTCCGTCAGGACCCGGACATCATAATGCTGGGAGAAATGAGAGATCTGGAGACAGCCGATATTGGAATCAAAGCCGCTTTAACCGGACACCTCCTTTTCACCACTCTTCATACCAACGATGCTGCCGGAGCGATAGTCAGATTAGTCAATATGGGAGTGGAGCCTTTTCTTATTTCCGGTGCTCTCACCTTTGTAGGAGCACAAAGACTCATGCGAAAAGTATGCAAAAATTGTGCCCACTCTTATCACCCTTCAAAAAGACTTCTCCAACAGTTAGAGATAGAAGATCAAGTAGATAATAATCTTGTGCTTTACCAAGCAAAAGGGTGCCGTATCTGCAACAATACCGGATATAGAGGAAGAATGGCCGTAATGGAGGCTTTAGAAATTGATGATGATATCAAGGAGTTGATCCTCAGGAAAGTCCCGGAGCTTGAAATTAAAAAAACTGCTATTTCCCATGGAATGATTCCTTTAAGGAAAAATGCTGGGACTAAGGTAATTAGAGGAGATACGACCCCGGAGGAATTAGCCCGGGTAGCCGGAACCACGTAATGGGACCTCAGCAACCCAAAAATATTTGGCAAGGCTAATCACCAAAAAATGGCTGCCTATCATTATTTGGCAATAGATCAAGGAGGGAAAAGGGTTAGGGGAGTAATGGAAGCAGATAGTGAAAGGCAGATAGTAATTCAATTAAGACCTCAGGGACTGACCATTATCTCAATCAAAAAATCTCCTGGTCTTTCTCCTTCTCTTGCCGGAAGGTCAACTCTTAAGTTAGAGGTTTTCAAACCCAGAGCAAAGACAAAAGATATAATTGTCTTCTTTCGCCAATTTGCCACTCTTATTAATGCAGGTCTTCCTATGGTGCAAGCTTTGGCTACTATGATTGACCAAACTTCAAACTCAAGCCTGAAGGAAATAATTGGTGAGATAAAAAAAGATGTTGAAGCCGGAAAACCACTGTCCGAGGCCCTGGCCACACATCCCCGCATATTTCCCCCTCTAGCTCATAATATGGTGAGAGCCGGAGAAATGGGGGGTCTGCTGGATACCGTCCTTACCAGAGTAGCCGAATACCTTGAGTCTATAGAAAACATAAAAGAACGAATAACTTCGGCCATGCGTTATCCGATCTTCGTTACCTTCATGGCGG
>NJBP01000078.1 GCA_005223085.1 Candidatus Aerophobetes bacterium Ae_b3b
CCATTACTCCTTCTCCTTCCCACCAGCCCGTGGCAACATCGCAGGAGCTTACACTATTAACGAAGAGTCCGGAGGCTTTTTGTCCCGAGTGTCCAATGAGATCTATCTGCACCTGTCCTGGCAAGAGTCTATCCCAGTCTCCTGCCTTAACTGGTATTCTCGCACTAGATTAAGAGGATTCCTCTTTCGATGGTACTTTTTGTTTAGGTGAAGAACCTGTCTTTGGTGTTTGAGGGCTCGGTCAATGGTTCGGGGACTGATTCTTTTAAGCTTGTTGGCTACCTCATTAGGAATGATGAGCTCCTCCAGCTGCCTTAAGCGGTCCACCTCAGTCTTTAACAGGGGAGCAAGTCTTTGCCCACAAGGATAATCAAAGATCTCCCAGACTTTTACCAAAGCTACCTTGACATAGCCATCGTAGACCACCTCCTTTCCTCCTCTTCTTTTGGGTACTAAGGAGATGGAGGAGTTTAGCTTTCTGATGACATACTTCCTATTCTGTCCGGTATTACCGCAGTACTCGTCCAGGATGGAGGATTTTTCCTTTCGGGACTTCGCCATGAAGTATTTCCCTTGGAGAACCTTGAGGTACTCACTTTCTCGCACTCATATCCATTTTCTCCTTCTCCCCGGTTACTTGTTATTTAACCTAGGGAGCAGTGTATCATACTTCGGTTACATTTCATATGGCAGAACCATTCCCTCTTCGGTTACATTATAGAGAGCTCTGAAAAACTGGGCTATTTTTGCGGTCTTTCACCTTGACTTGAGTTTTTTTGAAGTGAAGCACCAGGAAACAACTCCTTTTTCTCTCTGTCTTTTCTTGAATCCTCCTTTGTCTTCTGAGAATTGACGCTCTTTGACTCATTCTATCCTGAAGGTAGAGCTAAGCTCACCGAATCTTGCTTTATCTCGAGAAGCTTAACCATTCTCTTTAAGTTCATCACCATGAAGGTCATGAATACCTGGATGGCGACTCTGCATCTACCACGATACCGTGCTCGTGCCATTCTGTGATGCGTTTTGGCTTCTCCAAACTTCGCTTCTATTCTTCTGCGTTTACTTAAGGCCTTCTTCCTTTCCTTGAGGATCAACCTTGATATACAGAAGATGGCTCTCGCTCACATACAACGTTGGCCTATTCTCGCTGCAAGGACATCCTTCTTTTTCATCACAGGCCTTACAGAGACGAGAAGAAAAGTAGTAGACATAAGCGTCTTCATGGTAGGTCTTTCCAATAGAAGAGTATCCTTTCTGGCAGATGAATTCATCGTCCCTCTCACTGTAGATGAAGTCATCGAGCTTTTTCTTCTTTCTCTTTTCTGGAATGTAGTGCTTCATTCCTCTTTTCTGTATGTTGGTCCGGTTAGCCAAGGAGTCATACAGAGCATCACATGCTACAGCTTCTGCGGCGAGGCCCTTTTTATCTTCCTTTTTGAGAAGGCTTTCTAGGTTACTTTTTTCTCCTTCGTTTTCATCTCCAAGGAGGGTTTCACAGCTGGTGACGATCTCGGATTCGTCCTTGGCTATGTGTGCTTTGTATCCAGCAAATTTGGTTCCAAATCGAGCCTCGGGATCGACGAAGCTCACCAGTTTTCTCTTCTTCTCTGGATGAGCTACTTTCTCCAAAAGAGCGGTGAGTTCTTCTACTCGGGAAGAGTACTTTCCCTTGACTTTTCCTATGAGTTCTTTGCACAGATTGAATTCTTTGGTGAGATCCTCTTTGCTTGGCTTTTGGGAAGAATTCTCCGGAAGGTATCTCTTTAAAGAGTGATCCAATTTCTTTTTCTCTTGCTCTAGTTGCCCGAGAATTCTCTTTCTTCCTTCTCTTAGAAGATTGACCGTATTGGGAATCGCTACATCCGCTACGATGTGAGTAGCATCAACGGCTTTGAGTTTTTCCTGAAGAAGTCCCTTTTCTTTGCACTGTTCGATGAATTTATCGAAAATTCTCTCGAATCTTTCTTCTCCGAGCCTTTTTCGAAAGACAACTAAGGAAGTATCATCAGGAAGAGGATCCTCGATCTTAATTTTGGCAAAGTAGCGAAAGAGAACATTGAACCTTAGTTGTTTCACTACCTCCACATCAGAAAGGTTATAGTAGAATTCGAGGAAGAGAATCTTAAACATCGCCTCCGGAGGATAGGAGGGTCTTCCCGCTACTTTAGCGTAAAGATCTTTGGTTTCTTCCTCAATGAAGGAGAAGTCCACCTTCTCCTTGATCTTGAGAAGTTCATGTTCTTTCGGCAGAAAGTACTTTTCAACATAGGAGTCGAAGAAGCTAGCTTGAGGGTCAGTTTTTCCTAACATCTAGGTTCTCTCCTTGTAGAATTTTGACATGAAATTACTTCAAATATACACTAGATGCAGGTTTTTGTCAAATCCAAGGAGAGAAAATTGAGAAAGAGCAGAGGAAAATTCCATTAATTTGCTAAACTAGCTATGACTTTTTCGTCGTTCTATGTCAAGATCCTCTCACTAACATTCATAATACTCTGATCTTTCTTTTCAATTTCTTCTAATTCTGCTAGAATATTTAGAGGGGGTAAGACAAGGCTTTCTATCTCGTCTGAGGATTCTTTAATCCTCAAGCTACGAGATTGCCATCTTGCCCTCCCTAAATTTTTAGTTCTTTGACTTCTTTTGATAATATTTTTGATAGCTAGCTCTCTATCATAAGGCTCTTTGGTTTTCATCATTTTCCAGACAATGTCTGAGATTTTTCTGTCTACTCTTTTTAGAGCTTGAGATTTGGAAAGGCCTCGAGATAGACACCTTTGGTAGTAGGCTCTGCTCAGAGGTTCTCTGACAATAGCAGTAACAGAAATTTGTCTTAGAGTTCTTTTAAGACGACGGTTACATCCTTTTCGGGCTCGATGTTTAGCTCTTCCTCCGGAGCTTCTCTCTTGAGGAGCA
Source organism: Candidatus Aerophobetes bacterium Ae_b3b (assembly GCA_005223085.1). Classification (GTDB taxonomy): domain Bacteria; phylum Aerophobota; class Aerophobia; order Aerophobales; family AE-B3A; genus AE-B3B. The sequence continues at coordinate 2,917 of NJBP01000078.1, forward strand.
GAACCGTTGTATCTGGCAAACTTATCACGAGTGCTGAATCTGTCTGGATTTAAGGTTTCCCCCAAAAGAACCGAAGCAGTCACTGTATCTATAGACTTTAGGGAAGTGAGACTTTGATGGGTCTCGGGAAGAAGATCTTTATTTAGTTTTCTTCCTATAACTTTAATACTAGCTTTAACCTGAGAAATGTTGGCCACGAGTTCTTTTATTATCTCTTTTTTCATTTGCCTTTCTAAGTTCAGCGGCAGATCTTTGATACCTTTGATTGATGAGAGAATAAGTTTTGCTTTCTCCTGGGCTATCTCTCTGGGATTTCCTCTGCCCAGACGATGAGAACTAGCCTCATACAGAAATCTGGCGAGTTCTTTTGCCTTTGTCTCTTTAAGAACTTGGGGAATGGAATAGGCGCTAAAAAACTCTAAGGCTATTTTATTCTGCAAACTTGAGAAGAAATTCTTGTAGGCTCCACCCCAGGTTTTAGTGAGGTAAAAATGAAGTCGATTTACGTTTTGCGTCTTCATTTTGACCAAAATTTCCCTGAATCTTTCTGCTTCTCTGATCGAGGCATAAATCTCGTTATCTTCCTCTATTTTGGGCAGGCTCTCATAAGAGCGTAGAAGAATTTGAGCAATACACCTGGCGTCTATCTCATCGGATTTGTCGCCACCATAGAAGTCCTTCTGGCGATTGGTTTTCAAAGGATTCACTTCTCTTATCTCTCTAGGTCGAGAGGTAAGAACGTCTTTAATAGTTTTCCCATAAGCACCTGAGTCTTCAAGACCGTAGATAACTTTTAAACCGTTCTTTCGAGCTAGCTTCATCACTTTCTCATCAAAGGAGGAAATAGCTTCATAGCTATTTTCAAACTGAGAGTTGAGAAGTTCTACCTCTGGATAAGCTAAAGCTACTCCCTGGTGAACTCCTTTAGCAGGATCTATTCCTACTGCCATGATATCTGTTGGTATCTTCATCGAGCACCTCCTGAATATGATATTTTTTTTCCTTCGAGTCGTTGCCGGGTATAAAGCGTTCGTCGCATCGTTCTATTACCGTTGCTCGAAGGAACTCTGGGATGAGAGGGCAGACGAAAAAAAGCCTTATCCTTTGCAGGATGGCACAGAGCTCCGGCCTTATCTCACCCCAAAGCTATTCTATCAAACCAGAGGTGTTAGTGCAAAGATCTGAATATTGCCGGGGTTATAATATTCTGTCATTTATATTATAACATACCCAGAGGTCTCTAAAATGTAACCGAAGGGTAACCGGCTCTGCCAAATGAAATGTAACCGAAAACATGATAGACTAGTCCCCAGTCAGATAATAGTTGACCGGGGAGAAGGAGAAAATGAATGTGAGTGCGAGAAACCAGTACCTGAAGGTGCTACAGGACAAGTATTTCATGGCAAAGTCCCGAAAAGAGAAATCAGCGATTCTGGAAAGTTGTGCAGTAATACTCATCAGAATCGAAAGTATGTGACGAGGAAGATAAGATCTTCCATCTGCTTAGTCACGAAAAGAAGAGGAGGAAAGGAGGTAGTCTATGATGGTTATGTGAAAGCTGCTCTGGCTAAGATCTGGGAGATTTTTGACTATCCCGGGGGGCAATAGCGGGTGAAGCTGGGAAAAGTGTAACCGCGAGCGGGTTAGTTCTGTCGTTCCCGCTAAAATGACGAACGACTTGTTTTTATGATTAGACGGGAGACTCAAAAGGAAAGGAGGAGGTAGACATGAAGCGTAAGGCTCTCTCATTGGTTCTGTTCATAACGTTATGTTTCGTTGTTTCTCCATCAATAGCCGAGGATAAATTTGAACCAAATGATTTAAGGAACTTCATTAAAACGGAAATGAAGAACTGGAACGTGCCGGCTGTCGCCGTTCTGATCGTCAAAAATGACAAAGTCATTTTTTCAGAGGGTTTCGGCTATCGGGACGTGGAAAAGAAACTGAAAGTAACGTCGAACACCGTTTTCCCTATCGGTTCCGTTAGCAAGTCTTTTACCGCCCTGGCCTTGGGTATGCTGGCGGACGAGAAAAAGCTGGACTTTGACCAGCCGGTTCGCAACTATCTGCCAACGTTTAGGATGTATGATGATTACCTGACCGAGCATATCACCCCCCGGGATATGCTTTCGCACCGTTCGGGCCTTCCGAGGCACGACCTCGTGTGGTACAATGCAGGACTAACCGGTGAAGAGACGACCAAAAGAATCAGATATCTTCAACTGAGTTATGGATTTCGGGAACGTTTTCAATACAACAATTTGATGTACCAGGCATCCGGATGTCTCGTGAGAAAGCTTACCGGAAGAACGTGGGAAGAATTTGTGAAGAAAAGGATATTCATGCCGCTGGGAATGAAAAGCAGCAATTTTTCGATCGAAGAATTACAGAAATATCCGGATTATGCTCTCCCATACTCGATGAACGTCAATAGCGTGAAGAAATTCCCTGAAAAACTTTCAGATATTGACATTAAACGGATTCCGTTCTTTGAAATGACCGCCAACGGTCCCGCAGGCTCCATCAACTCCAACCTCAAGGACATGGCCAAGTGGGTCCGATTTCACTTGGCCGAAGGCAAGGTCGACGGCAAGCAGATTATCGCCAGAGAGACACTGCTTCAGATGCATGCTCCCCAGATGGTCATACCATTGGACTCAGCATTTAAATTTCTCATCTCCGATGAAACGCCAACGATCAACTATGGCCTGGGCTGGTTCATTCAACCTTACCGCGGTCATTACATGGTTAATCACGGGGGAAATGTACCCGGTTTTTCAGCCTTGGTCAGTTTCATACCTAAAGAGAAGATTGGCATCGTTGTGCTTACCAATATGACTGGGACCTCTTTGACCTATACAATAACCTTCAATATTTTCGACCGGCTCCTGGGCCTCAAGCCGATCGACTGGAGTAAAAGGCTGATGATGCGGGAACGTGAAAACTGGGAAAAAAAGAAGGAGGTTCAGGCAGAGGCCGAAAAGCAACACCGAAAGAACACCCGCCCCAGTCATCCCCTTGTGGACTATGCGGGTCATTACAGGCACCCGGCCTATGGCCAGATCATTATTGGAAAGGAAGGCGAATGGCTGAACATCAAATTCAGGGACAGAACCGTGCCAATAGAACATTATCATTATGACACCTTCAGGATTTCCGACGAGGATCCCGAGCATCTCCTCGTCCATTATGAGGTAAAAAAGGTGACTTTCCTGCTCAATAAAAATGGCGACATCGACAGACTTGCACTCCCTCTTCAGGCGGGTGTGGACGACATTGTGTTCCAGAAAGTGACCAGGAAATAGTTTAAAGTTCTGCACCAAGGCCTACGTTGAAGCCTGGCATCAGGGAGGTGGACCTGTACGGCGGCACCGGCACAGAATAGCCAGCGCCTACAGGAGTACTTCAGCCTACAGGAAATCAAAGAGGCAACCATGCACGTTACCAACTCGGCCTTGCAGCGGTATTTGAGGACGGATATGCGAAAACTTAAGTGGGTATACGAGAAAGCCGGCTCACCCGGTTGCCCGGAAAGATGATCCCCAGAATCAGCAGGATCGGGATGGGCTTGAAAAGCGGATACCAGGCCGGGATGGCGTGGATCAGGGAATGCCGGTGGACAATAGCGGCTAAAGCTGGCAAAAGTGTAACCGCCAGCGGGTTAGTTCTGTCGCTAGACAAATCAAGCTCAACATCCGTTCCTCGGACCTCACCACAATTTACCTTCGCTACACGTCGGCAAAACGTCGTATATGCTGAAGACGTTGTGCGTAAAAACGATTGGAAGTTAAGACCGTAGCCGTTGGAGTAGAACATCCTGAATAAAGTCCTAAAATGGCCAGAACATTTGTTTACCTCCCTTTGTATTTGCAAGCTTTTGTGGCGGTTTTCCTATTGATGCTTAAGCTCTTCGCTATTTGCCCGTAGCTCATTCCTAGCAGGCGCAGTTGGGTTGCTTTCCTGGATAATTCTTGACATAAATAGCGTTGGCGAACAGGAAGTATTCTGATATGTGCAGTTGTTTCCAGTTATACGTCATGCAG
>NJBP01000079.1 GCA_005223085.1 Candidatus Aerophobetes bacterium Ae_b3b
CCCTACCAGCTCAGGTAGATGATTATGCTTTCCTGATTTGGGGAATGCTAGAACTATATGAAACCATCTTTGAGGTGCGTTACCTTCAAATCGCACTCGACTTGAACAGGGATTTAATAGAACACTTTTGGGATGATAATAACGGTGGATTTTACTTTGTGGCAGACGACGGTGAGAACCTTCTTGTTCGCCAGAAAGAGATTTACGACGGTGCTATTCCCTCGGGAAACTCGGTAGAAATGTTAAACCTGCTTCGTCTAGGACGGATAACTGCCAATTATGATTTCGAAGAGAAAGCAGCAAGAATCGGACGTGCTTTTTCCAGGAATGTCAAGCAATCACCATCAGCATATACCCAACTCATGGTTGCCGTGGACTTTGGAGTGGGACCTTCTTACGAGGTGGTCATCGCCGGTAACTCACAGGCCGAGGATACCAAAGAAATGTTGAAAGCCATCCGCACCCAATTTATACCTAACAAGGTAATGATTCTTCGTCCAACTGAACAAGAATCACCTGATAGCGATCATCTTGCCGAGTTTACCAAACATCACCTGAGCATTGAGGGCAAAGCCACTGCTTATGTCTGCCTTAACTATAATTGTAGACTTCCAACCACAGATGTAAATAAAATGCTGGAGCTGCTTAATGTAAGCAAGAAGGATCAAAAGATGATTAAATCAGGAAAGTGAAAGGGTTTTATAATACAAAAAAATATCCGTATGGTAAAGGAAAAAGATCTTAATATCATTTGTCCTTGTGATTACAGGGACCCGATCTCACCGAAATGGAAGGCAATCAGCGAACCTCAAACTGAATATTGGTGTGACTGATATTGAACTGTCCATTCACCAACTTATTTATTTTTTCCAGAATTTCACGACTCCTGCTGAGGGGAATGTCATCCACAATGACATGGGCTGTCATCGCGTACATATGAGAAGTAATTACCCAGACGTGAACATCGTGTACTGCCTTCACCCCGGGAATTCTTCTTTTAATGACTTCTGCCATTTCATCAATATCTACATCCTTGGGCGTTGCCTCCAGGAGGATATTGGTGGATTCTGTCAGGAGCCTTCCTGCCCATATCAAGATCAAGCCACAGATGAGGATGCTGATGAGGGGGTCAATGATGAAATTGCCGGTGTAGTAAATAATCAATCCTCCTAGAACTACCGCACAAGAAGAAGCCGTATCTCCTATAAGATGAAGGAAAGCGCTCCTCACATTTATGTCTTCCCTTCCCAAGCCTGAGAGAAGAAAGATCCCTGCTCCATTGGCTGCTAAACCCAGAATGGCTACTAAGAGCATCTCCAACCCAGCTACCGACTGAGGAGAGAAAACCCTGAAGATGGCCTTATAAAAAATAAAGGCGGCGATAAATAAGAGAGCTATGCCATTGACAAAAGCCACCAGCACCTCTGCCCGATAAAAACCGTAGGTTTTCTCTTTAGTAACCGGCCTGGCAGCTAGAACAATGGCAAAAAAACTCATCCCCAGAGCAAAAAGATGGGTAAGCATGTGTCCGGCATCGCTGAGGAGAGCCAGGCTATTAGTCAGAAAACCTCCCACCACTTCTATCCCCATCACTATCGCCGTAATGATAATAACGAACTTCAGTCTTGTCCCTTTGAGAAATCTGTCTTCATCTAATGACCGAGAATTTTTTTTCAGATCACCGCTAAGATATACTGGATCTTCATACGCCGGCGATAATTTTCCCTTTTTAAAAAAATAGGCCATCAGCATCCTCTCTCTTAGGGATAATCAATGATTTCCCAAACTTTTGCTAACATGGCTTTCCTGCAGCATCCTAAGGTATTGATTCCTTTGTTCAACTAAAATTCCGCTTGCACCAATATTCTTCTAACATTAAGCTTTCCGGATCTATTCTATTTAGTTCATAACTTAGGAGGGCGAGACCCCCAGTCATACCACTTCCACACGTTCTGGGTAAGGTCCTCATGATCTCTCTTTATCTGTTCAAATAACCTGGCATTTTCAATAGCGGTAGCTACCTGGTTGGCCAGAGCGGAGAGAAAATCCACCTCGTCAGGAGTAAACCGGTGAGGAAGAGATGAGTAAACTCTGAGCAGTCCGATGGCCTTATTTTTCACCAATAGGGGAACATACAGAACCGCGGATATTCCTTCCCGTTTTATCTCTTCTCGATAGCCAACTCGAGGCTCGGCATCCACATCAGCAATATTGACCGGTTTTCCCGCTAAACATTCCTGATCCAGCGGACTCTCGCTAACCCGGACCGGTCCCTTTTCCAGGTATTTCGTACTTAAGCCATAGGTTGCTCTAATTTTGAGAGTTTCTCCCTCCCTATTTAGAAGTCTCAAAGAAGCAGCCTTATATCCCATTGTCCTGGCGGCACTTTTCACAATCAGATCGAGAACCTCAGAAAGATTAAGGGTAGAGTTGATGCTCTTGGCTATTTCCATAAGGGTTTGCATTCTTTGCTGAAGCCTGGCTTTTTCAATGGCAATTGCTCCCTCAAGGGCAAGAGTATTGGCAATGGCCACTTCGCTTTTCTTAAACTGGTGAGGCTGGGAGGTATAGATTCTGAGGACCCCTACCGGCTTTTCCCTCATTTTGAGGGGAACCGAGAGAAGGGAGCATATCCCCTCCTTTTGGGCTTCTTCAGGATACTGGAAAAGTGGTTCTTTGGTCACATCCGCGATGCTCACTATTTCCCCTCCCAAAACCTTTTGATCCAGAGGATTTTTTTCTATCTCTACCGGCCCCTTTTTGAGGTACTCCTGGCTTAGTCCATGGGCCGCCCTCATTTCTAGCCTCTCCCCTTTTTCATCCAGAAGTCGAATAGAACAGGCTTTAACCTTCAAGGATCCGGTACATCCCTTAGTTAGAACCTGCAGGGTCTGCTGGAGATCTTCGGCGGCAATCAGATCCCCACATAGTTCACATAATTTTGATATATACCTGGTTTCTGAACATTCCATCTCATCCTCCCTTAACTTATGTTCATTGCTCGAAGAAGAGTCAATGCACCGAACAGGAAAAGCAAGGATCATAGGCCCTAGCCAGCATCTCACAGAGAAGAGCGATCTTCTTCTCCGGCAGGTCACTGTTTTGTCTCACTAAATGGCGCATATCCTCCTCAATATTGGCAAAATTATGGACGGTCGGGGTAACTATATTGGCCTTTTCTATTACCCCCCTGGCATTTATAGCATACCGGTGGTAAAGTAGGCCCCGGGGGGCCTCGGTTACAGCTCCCCCTTCCCCGGCCCTCACCCGGTAGCTACTATCCTCGGGGAAAAGCTCCAAATTCTCGAGAATTTGCCGGCATTCCTGGATGCCGTAGAGGAGCTCCAGGGACTGAGCTAAATTATTATGGAAAGGATTGTAATCGGGGATCTTGAATCCCACTTCTTGAGCCAATTTCCTTACCGAGGGCGAAAGCTGGTCAAATTTGAGGTTCAATCGAGCCAGAGCTCCTACCATTAATGGACCTCCCGCTTTAACTTTGGCTCGCTTGGCCATACTGTAGGAAACCTCTTCCTCCTCAAAATATTCCTCATAATCTTCCTCGGGGATGTCCAGACCCTCGCTGGAAACAATACTTCCTTCCATCATAGCGTAGTGGTTAGCCGCATTTAAAGCCACATACTCGGCTTTTCGGAAAAAATTGGCAAAAGGAAACTCAGAGACCATCCTTACCGTTCTGACTGCATCGTCCTCCGTTTTTTCCAGATCCCGGTGCAGTTTCTTTAACGCCTGGGGAGAGGAAAGATCAGTGAACCCATTTACCACCGCACTCACTGGATGACTGGCCCTCCCTCCGATGGCTGCCGTTAAATCATTCATGACTTTTTTCATCCGCATAAGACGGGATAGCTCCTCGGTAAACTCGGGCAGCATTTCTTGAGCACCGGGATAGCCATAATAATCAGGCATAGCTAGCATATAAAGATGAATAAGATGACTGGATACCATCTGGGAAAGAGACATTAGTCGGCGTAAAATCTTTGTTTGTTGACTGGGATTGATTCCCATAGCCTTCTCTATAGCTCTAAGGGCCGTAGTCATATGAGAGACTGGACATATTCCGCAGATTCTGGCTACTATATCGGGAACCTCGTCATGTTTTCGCCCCACCAGGAAACCTTCAAAAAAGCGGGGAGGCTCAAAAATGTTAAGTTTCAGCTCCTGGGGCTCTTTACCTTTGATACTAATTTTAATAGCCGTCTCCCCTTCCACCCGGGCTAAATAATCTATGGAGATAACTTTTTCACTCATACATTTCTGCTCCTTTGCGAAACTCGATGGTGGGACTGGCAAATTGGGTAAACTTTCTCACTATATCATCGGGAGCTAAACCCAATTGTTCAAATTTTTTTGCCAGAGCAGGAGCATTGGCATCGCTCACCGGCCCCCAACAGCCATAACAGGCTCTTCTGTGAGAAGGACATAGTGCTCCGCAACCGGCATTGGTTACCGGTCCCATACAGGGTTTCCCTTCGGCTATGAGAAGACAGATAGCTCCCTTTAGCTTACACTCTACACAGACACAGTATTCAGGAAAAGAGGGCTTGGTGTTTAGAAGGAGAGAAGTCAACAGCTCCAGAAGATCCCTTTCTCCCATAGGACAGCCTCTTACATACCCATCTACCCTCACATACTCATCTATGGGATGAGCTTTTACTGAGTGAATAACTGAGAGATCTTGATAGACCCGTTTTTCCACTTCTATTTCGGGGTAGATGTCTTTAATGGCCGGGATGCCTCCGTTAACGGCACAGGATCCTATGGGAATCAAAAAACGACTGACCTCTCTTATTCTTTTTAATTCATCAACTTGCCAGGATTCGGTAATGGCTCCCTCAATTAAAGCTACCTCAAAGGGACCTTCTTTTACCCCGCCACTGGTTCCCATTTTACAGTAGAGGATATCCACCGCTCCTAAGGTTTCCAGAACATGTTCCTGAAAAAAGAAGAATTGAAACTGGCACCCAGCACAGCAGCTATATTTGAAGATACCCAGGGGAATTTTTTTCATGGACATTTCCTTAAATTAAAGTATCCGGAAGACCCCGAATTTCTCTATAGGAGAAAACCGGCCCATCCCGGCAGACGTATTGGGGCCCGATTTGACAATGCCCGCACTGGCCTATTCCGCATTTCATCCTTCTCTCCAGGGATAGATACAGGCGCGAGCCTACATATCCGCGCTGGAGAAGACCCACCACTACAAATCTCATCATTATCTCCGGTCCGCAGATTAAAGCCAGCGTATTATCGGGAGAAACCCCCACCCGGTCAAATAAAGTGGTTACCACTCCTTGATTTTCTTTCCATCGGGTTCGGGGAGGAATTTCGTCTACTGTTAACAGAAGCTGAGTATTTGGTTTTTTGCGCCATAGAGGTAGCTCCTCCTTAAAGAGAAGATCGTCAGGGGTGCGGGCTCCGTAGAGGATGACCACTTTGCCAAAATCATTATGATTTTTCCAGATATAGAGAAGAAAACCTCGTAAGGGAGCTAGTCCAATGCCTCCGGCCACCACCAGGATATTCTTTCCCCGGGCTTCTTTCAGGGGCCAGCCCCTACCATAGGGACCTCGGATCTGCAACCCGTCTCCCTCCTTGAGTTGAGCCATAGCCTGAGTGACTCTTCCCACCGCTCTTATGGTGTGTTGGAATTTGTTTTTCTCTCCCGGTTCGGAACTAAAGGAGATAGGAGCTTCCCCAACTTCGGGGATGCCTACCATATTGAATTGTCCGGGAAGAAAGGAAAAACCTGGATTCTCTTTCAACTGGAGTCCGTAAGTACTGGTATCGTAAGTCTCTTTTTTTATGAAGGTAATTCTGGCCATAAAAGGTCTAAGAGTATTGTTCATGGGATTTTGATCCCTTGAATTTCTTTGGCTATCTCCGTCAAATCTATACCGGTGGGACACCAGCTAATACACCGTCCACAGCCCACGCAGCCAAAACATCCGTACTGCTTTACCCAATAGCTAAGCTTATGAAGCACAAATTGCCTCAACCTTGCCCCTCTGGTGAAGCGGAAGTTGCCTCCATGGACTTCGGCAAAATGGAGTTCCTGACAGGAGTCCCAGTGTCTGTATCTTTCGGTTTTGCTCAAATCAAGCTCGACCTTATCTACTGTGTTATAGCAGTAGCAGGTAGGGCAGACCATAGTACAATTGGTGCAGGAAAGACACAGTCCCTCGCCTACCCTGGACCAAACCGGATGATCCAGATTCTGCAGAAGTAAGGAAGCTAGGTTTTCGATATTCAGTTTCTTGACAAATTTTTCCTTTACCTTGGCTTCTTTTTTCTTCTTAAGCTGAATATCCTCATCAGTAGCTATTTCTAAGGGAAAGGAGAAGAGTTTCTTAGCTTTTTTACTGAAAAACCCTACCAGATACCGATCCCCGAGATCAGTGAGTTCAAGATCACAACCTTTTGCCGGATCCTGTCCCATCCAGGGATGGAGGAAGGGACCAGTCCCCATAGAATCGCAAAAACAATTTTTATCAACCTCCTGGCAGTTAACAACAACCAGGACAGTGTTTTGCCTCTGTCTTGCATAATATGGATCGGTAAACTCATCCAGAAAGACTCTATCGAGCACCATAATGGCATGAGCATCGCAAGGGTGCACTGCTAGAAGGATCTGCTGGCCCTGGGGAAGGATCTCCTCGGTAACAAGCTGATTATGGTTCTGGCGGACAAATCGAAAAAGAAGCTCTCGGGAATGATAGATGTATCTCCGGGGAGCCGCCATAGTGCTGATATAATCCATCTGGAGTTCTTGAGGAGATTTGATAGGCTGAAACATAATCTCTCTTCCCTCTCTTACCGGTCCAATTATG
>NJBP01000028.1 GCA_005223085.1 Candidatus Aerophobetes bacterium Ae_b3b
ATAACTGTGGGTATGTGGTGAGATTTGCCAGTCCGTATCAGGTTTCCCACCGCGGAGTTAGCAATTAATAGCTACACCGCAGGTACTCTTCCTTCGCCACTTTTTTGGGGAAGAAGAATCTGGGCAATTACCGCCTGTAGAGTATTGGCTAGCTGAGTCCTTATCTGGGGTTGTTGGTGAGAGGGGAAAACATCGATGCACCTGTCCACCGCCCCCGGGGCATCGGGTGTATGCAGGGTGGCCAGGACCAAATGTCCGGTCTCAGCCGCAGTAATAGCGGTAGCAATGGTTTCTAGATCCCTCATTTCTCCGATCAAAATGACATCGGGGTCCTGACGAAGGCAGCGCTTCAAAGACTCAGCGAAGGAGAAAGTATCTGAGCCCACCTCCCTTTGCTCTACCACACTCTTTTTATGAGAGTGCAGATATTCAATGGGGTCCTCCAGGGTGATAACATGGGCGGGTCTCTGTTCATTTATTATTCCTATCATGGCAGCCAGGGTGGTTGATTTGCCACAGCCAGCCGGGCCAGTTACCAGGATGAGCCCTCTCTTCTTAAGAGCTAAGTCGGCCAGAATGGAAGGGAGATTGAGCTCGGAAAGGGAGGGAATATGGTCAGGGAGACGTCTAATGGCCACTGCTGTCGATCCTCGTTGGATATGGACATTGGTCCGGAAACGTCCCACTCCACTTACTCCGAAAGAAAAGTCAAGCTCATGACTCTTTTCAAACTGGGCTATTTTCTCAGCACCCATAACAGAATAAATGAGGGATTTTACCTCCTCAGAGGTAACAGATTTCTCCTCCAATGCCTTTAACTCTCCATCAATACGAACAACAGGAGATATTCCGGCTACAAGGTGCAGGTCCGACGCATCTTTTGCCATCATTTCCTTTAGCAAAGAAAGCAGATTCATAATTTGTTCCTTTTCAGTCTATTTCGAGAATACCTCTGCATCGTTTTCTCTAATCTTGGCCAGTTTTTCGCCTAAAGTAACACCTAACAGAGAGCAAAAAATATGCCAAAAATTTAGCCACCTTCTTTTCTCCGCTTTGTCGAGTAGGTATCTATCTTTACCATCACAATATACTGCTTTACATTTAAATCTCCTTGCACCTAAGTGCATCAACTTGCCCCAAATATGTTCACATTTATAGGATAAGTAATTATTTTGTCAAGGGGAAATTAAGGATAAATAATTCTCATGCTTGAATTTCTTTGCCTTTCGATCCTCGCTTGTTTCCTCTTAAGAATTCAAACTCTATCTCTGGCCCTGACGATGAAATGTCTAGCTTAACCAGACGAAGGTTTTCCAGATCATGGGCTGCTTTTTCTAATTGGTCCCGGGGAAAATTATTTCCCAGGCATCCCTCGAGAGCTTTTGAACTAAGCCTTCCGGTTCCCTTTACCTTATCGGCAAAGATTATGAGAAGCAGGTATAATCTAATCTCCTCCGAAGATAGCCTTTTCCATAAATTTTCCTGGGTTAGCTTTTTTAGTAGCTCACGTTTATTTATCTTCATCATATAACATTTTAAGATAAATAATTATGATTGTCAAGCACAAAGCAAGATAAATAAGCTTTCTAAGGCAGCAATCTCGCCGATCACCTGCCGAGTGCGACTTTGCCAATTTTTTAATTCGAGGGCGTGGGGTTGACAAAGAAAAAAATTGGTCTAGTATAAATCCAAAAAATGGGAGATTGACAAATGACACTTGGTCAAAGAATGAGAAAGATCAGAAAAAGATTGGGCTTAACTCAAAAGGAATTTGCCCAACTTGTACCTGGTAAGATTGATTATACCTATATTGGAAAGATAGAAAGAGGGCACCAGTATCCCTCTCTTAAGATGCTAGAAAGAATAGGGAGGGCCTTTTCTATCCCTCTTAGTTATTTCTTTGAGGATGACAGTTTGCTAAAGTCTTTGGATCTTCTACCCAGTGAGCTAAAGGATCTACTCAAAGACAAAAAAAGGCAGGATTGCCTAAGGATGAGTCGAGACCTAAAGCCACAAGATCTGGACTTGCTTATGCAGATAATGAATATCCTCATCCAGAAAAAACCTCTGGAGGGTTTACAGCTGGCAGAGGCTGAGCTTGATTGTCCGACTACGGAGGAGAAAAAGAAAAAGGATTGAATTAGTAAGATTGAGGCCAATCTTTGTTCCTCACCGAAGGTTTTACCTGGGTTTGATTAATCCCGGCTAAAATGATCCTATCCACCGCCCCCGGGGCATCGGGTGTATGCAGGGTAGCCAGGACTAAATGTCCGGTCTCGGCCGCGGTGATAGCGGTAGCAATGGTTTCTAGATCCCTCATTTCTCCAATCAAAATGACATCAGGATCCTGACGAAGGCAGCGCTTCAAAGATTCAGCGAAGGAGAAAGTATCTGATCCCACCTCCCTTTGCTCTACCACACTCTTCTTATGTGGCCTTAATTTTTGAAGTGATTGGCGTGGGATGGTTTTTTTAGAGGAGGAAGGGACTGGCTTTGTACTTAGAGTGGACCTCTTCACGCTGGCAAGATATCTTAACCAGCTTAGGTTCCTGAGGAAGAACAAGGTTGATTCGAGATTCAGGGAAGCATCGGTATCATCGTTTTTGACTGTGGCCTTTTCCGTGGCTCTCCATGCAACTCCAAAACCCACCCGGATTAGAGCCAGCCCCACCAATATAAAAGTTGTCTCTTTTTTCATTGGTCTTTCGACGGCTCAGCCGACCTTTCGGTCCTGTAGCTTTGTGCCCCACCTTTTCAGGTAGTTTACCTTTTTCGAGACCGGCCTCCGCCTCCTTGAAGCTAAGGCGATGGAGAGCTGGATCTAAACCAGATGAGACGTTTCATTAAAAAAACCCATTTTTTCATGCGAAAAAATGGGTTGTCTCTTTTAGACGCTGAATAACTTCGGTAGCCCAGCCACCGCCTAGCGGTCTGTAACTTTGCGTCCCACTCTTCCGAATGGTTTGCCTTTTTCGGCTATCTTCTAGTTACATAAAAGATCGTCTTCTATTACAATATATTATAATAAAAAAATATCAACTGTCAAGTCCCCCTACCTAAAAGGCCGGTTGTACCTGTATTTCAGCGTCCCACCCGCCGAGGCGGCGGTGCGATTGATAATATTACTATGCATTGGCATTTTGAAAGGTAAATACTTGATGGTTTTTAATATTTGTTATACTCACAGATAATTAAGTAAAGGGGGAAGAGAAATGAAAACTAAATGTGGCAAGATTATGATCCACAAGACAAAAAAGCAGCTTCCAGCCGGAGCTAAATCAAGGCTGTCTCAAAAACTTTTAGGCTACAAGGATAAATCTAACTACGGAAAGTACACCTACAAAAGAGGAGAGCTTTTAGATAGCATCCCTCATATATCTCCTCTAAGGGCTGTTGTTATCGTAACTCGAGTCTCTTTATGGCCTTTTTATTATTCTCACGACTTTGCCAAGAATTTTAGGTCTATTCTTGATTTTCCAGAATATCGGCCGGTATTTAGGATTATCCGAAGTGAGAACAATCTGATTGACCCTGAAATGAATTCTTTTTAAAATCTGTTTACCCTCCTGGTCAACAGCTACTACCTCACCGGTTTTGGCCTTAGTGTTTGGCGAAACAATAACCCGATCTCCTGGGGATATTTTAGGCTCCATAGAATCTCCATCTACATTCCAGCTGTAGGCCAGAGGATCATTAATTTCCGGGGGACAGTATTCGCAGTCCTCGACCCAGTTTGCAGGGTATTCCCTACCTGTAAATCCAATTAGTTTATCCGCAGAAATATGACCTAAGACAGGAACAAAACGGCATTCATCTGATTTAGGGGGTCTTATTCCAAAACGCTGCTTTTGTTTGTCAAGCCGTCCCTGTTCATATTTAATTCGCTTTATCTCAAGTAATTTTATGAGTCTCTTTCTCCTTTCCGCATCAAAATCAAGAACATCAGCGACTTTCTCAATAGCATAGATGGTTGGTGGGTGCTCTCTGTCGTTCTCGATCATGTTGTAATAAGGCTGCGATATATTGGCCTTTTCTGCTACTTGCTGTTGGGTCAGCTTTTTCTTAAGACGAACAGTTTTGACAACTTCCCCTATCGTCTTTTCCATGTTATCCTCTGTTTGTCAGCAACTTAGGTTTATTTATCGTCGTCTTTTTATTATAAGATAAAGAATTATGACTGTCAAGCTAAGTACAGGCTAAATAATATTCATATCCTCATAATTCTGCCAATGATAGACCGGGCCGAAGTTACTCACTATTTGAAAAAAAGAGATCTTTAATAAAAAAGAGGCAGAAGATTGCTCTTCTGCCTCTTAAAATTCTACTCCAGTTTCAGCTTAGTACTGAGGTGGTGGATAGGGTGGCGCTCCTCCTTTTTCCTTTTCTTCGGGAATGTCGGTAACCACAGCATCAGTGGTCAAAATCAAAGAGGCAATACTTGAGGCATTCTCAATGGTTGTTCTTACCACCTTGGCTGGATCTATAACCCCTGCCGCCACCAGATCCTCATACTTTAAGGTCTCGGCATTGAATCCCCAGTTACCCTCTTTACTCATTACTTTTTCTGCCACTACTCCACCCTCTACACCAGTATTTTCTGCTATCTTTCTCAAGGGTTCTTTAAGTGAATCTCTGACTATGTTTATTCCGATTTGCTCATCGTGATTCTGACCCTTAAGCTTGTCCACAGCCGCATAAGTCCTGACCAGGGCTACCCCACCTCCAGCAACTATTCCTTCTTCCACAGCAGCCCTGGTGGCCGCAACCGCATCCTCGATTCTGGCCTTGTTGGTTTTCATTTCTGCTTCTGTTGCTGCTCCTACATTAATTACGGCCACTCCACCGGCTATCTTGGCCAGCCTTTCTTCTAGCTTCTCCCGGTCATAATCAGAATCGGTCTCCTCCTTCTGAAGTTTTATCTGGGCGATTCTTGCCTCGATTTCTTTGGGATCACCCTGACCTTCAATAATGGTGGTATTCTCATTATCTATTTTTATTCTCTTTGCTTTTCCCAATCGAGAGATATCCACATTCTCCAGTTTCATCCCCCGTTCCTCAGCTATGACCATTCCTCCGGTGAGGGTAGCGATATCCTCTAACATAGCCTTCCTTCTATCTCCGAAACCAGGAGCTTTAACTGCGGCACACTTCAAGGTTCCCCTTATCTTGTTCACTACCAGAGTAGCCAGTGCTTCGCCTTCCACATCTTCAGCAATCAGAAGGAAGGAGTTACCAGTGTTGGCTACCTTCTCCAGAAGAGGAAGAAGATCTTTCATGTTGCTTATCTTCTTATCGTGCAAAAGAATATGTACATCCTCCAGGCTAACCTCCATCTTATCCGGATTGGTAATGAAATAGGGAGATAGATATCCCCGATCAAACTGCATTCCTTCTACCATCTCCAGGGTGGTCTCGGCAGTTTTTCCCTCTTCTATAGTAATGACCCCATTCTCCCCAACCTTTTCCATAGCATCAGCAATTAAGTCCCCCACGGCTGGATCATTAGAGGCGGCCACGGTGGCTACTTGCCCAATGGACTTTTTGTCCTTGACCATCTTACTGGTCTTTTTTATCTCATCCACTACTACCTTAACCGCTTTCTCCATTCCTTTTCTCAGATGAGTAGGATTGACCCCCGCCATTACATGCTTTAACCCCTCACGGATAAGAACCTGGGTCAGAAGAGTGGCAGTGGTGGTTCCATCTCC
The DNA here is from genome assembly GCA_005223085.1 of Candidatus Aerophobetes bacterium Ae_b3b. Lineage (GTDB taxonomy): Bacteria > Aerophobota > Aerophobia > Aerophobales > AE-B3A > AE-B3B. The sequence continues at coordinate 5,709 of NJBP01000028.1, forward strand.
AGCCACATCTTTGGTCTTCTCCGCTACTTCTTTCACCAGTTGGGCTCCCACATTTTCATAAGGGTCCTTTAGCTCAATATCTTTGGCCACTGTAACCCCGTCATCCGTAACAGTGGGAGAGCCAAAGCTCTTAGCCAGGGCTACGTTCTGCCCTTTCGGGCCCAAGGTTATGGTTACAGCGTCGGCTAATTGATCTACACCTTTTACTAAAGCCTGTCTAGCTTCGGATCTAAACAGAAGTTGTTTTGGCATTTAACCCTCCTCTTATATTATTCTATTATCGCTAAAACGTCATCTTCACCCAGGACGAGATACTCATCATCCTCTATTTTTATCTCTGTCCCTCCATACTTGGCGAAAATGACTCTGTCTCCCTTTTTAAGTTCTTTAAAATCAGGTCCTGCGGCTATCACCTCCCCCTGCTGAGGCTTTTCTTTGCTAGCAGTTTCGGGAAGATATATTCCTCCTTCTGTTTTTTCTTCCTCTTTCCAAGCTTTCACTACTACTCTCTTACCCAGAGGCTTAATTTTCATCCTCACTCCTCCTTTTTTAAAGAATCATTATATATAATTTTCCCTCCCTGTCAAGCCCCCTTTTTTTTCTTCTCCTCTTCTTCTCTTCTCCTCCTTTAGCTACCTTGAGGCTTTTTTAAGATAAAATCTCTCAGGAGGAAATATCCCGTCTTCCCTTCAAGGCCTCCCCCAGGGTCACTTCATCAGCAAATTCTAGATCTCCCCCTACGGGAAGACCATAGGCTAAACGGGTCACCTTTACCTTATGAGGGGAGATTAACTTAGAGATATAGATTGCCGTTGCCTCACCTTCGGTATTGGGATCGGTAGCAAGAATAATCTCCGTGACCTTGCCCTGTTTGACCCGCTTCAAAAGGCTTCCAATGTTCACATCCTCCGGACCAACTCCCTTAAGAGGAGAAATGGCTCCTCCCAACACATGATAGAGTCCCCGATATTGCCTTACCCGCTCCAGGAGAAAAAGATCCTGGGGGTGTTCTACCACACAGATAGTAGCTCTATCACGGGTTTCATCCTTACAGATTCTGCAAGGATCATCTTCGGTGATATTGCCGCAGACCGAACAGAACCTTACCTTTTCCTTAACCTCTCTAAGAGAATCGGCTAATCTCTCGACGTTCTCCCTGGAATTTTTCAAGATAAAGAAAGAGAGACGTTCGGCGGTTTTCTCCCCGATTCCGGGGAGTTTGTTTAACTCCCCTATTAATTTGTCCACAGACTTTACCTGATACATGAAATTTCAACCAAATAGGCCCGGAATCCCCATCCCCGGTAGTTGCAGGCCACCGGTAATCTGGCCTAACCTTTCTTTGATTAGCTCCTGCACTTTGCTCATAGCGCTGTTTACTGCGGCGAGGATTAAATCCTCCAGCATCTCGGCATCATCTCCTTTTAGAAGTTTTTTTTCTATGCGAACATCTACAACCTCAAATTTGCCGTTAATAGTGACCTCTACCATTCCTCCTCCACTGGAACCGTTAACTTCTTCTTTGGCTAACTCTTCCTGCACCTTTTTCATCTCACCCTGTATCTTTTGAAATTGACGCAGAAGTTTCGATACATCTGGAATCATCAAAAATTACCTCCTTGTGGTATTCTTTACTATTTCCCCTTCAAAAAGATCTATTGCCTGAGCCACCATGGTTTGCCATTTCTGGTCCTGGGGCCTCTCTTCTATTTTTCTTTTGTGCTCAGGTTCAGCCAAAACATAATGGAGAGTAAAAGAGGAAGATAAAAATTTTTCCAGCACCTCTCGTATTAACCTCAGGTTTTGCTTCCTGCTCAAGGTTTCCTTATGAAAGGGCTTTTCCACCCCTAAAGTGACCGAGTCCGAGGTAATTTTTAAAATTGTGGCCTTTCGCAGGATTGTTCCCAAGGTTTTTTTCCTCTCCTCGATTTCCTTTACCATGAGTTTCCATTTTTGGTGGAACTTCTTATCTTCATCGCCCTTGCCATAAGAGACTTTGTCTGGAGATGTTTCCAAAGTTGGCAGGGAGATCTCTTCTTTTTTCTCCTTTTTTTTCTCCTTTTTTGGCTCTTTTTTTTCCTCGGTCATAGGACTAGAAGATTTAGCAGTAAGTTTTTCTTCTAATTTGAGTATTCTTTGATAAATCTTGGCCAGTTCTGGCTCCCTTAGTGCTAGATTATCCATCTCAAAATCAGAGGAAAGCTCAACCATCAAAAGCTCCAAATGAATCTGAGGCTGAGAGGAAAATACCATACTCTGTCTGGTTTTAGAAAGTAGATCTATAAAACGGACTATCTCTTTTAAACTAAAATGAGAAGCCTGTGATTTGGCCTCTTTTCTTTCTACCGAGGAGAGGAAGGTAAGATCCTCTCCCCCCATTTTAAGCACCATCAAATTGCGCAGCCACTTCTGCCAACTCTTGATAAGCCATTGAGGATCTTTTCCCTCATCAAGCAACTGATCCACCAGGCTAATATTGGCTAAAGTATCTGCCCTAGCTAAATTTTCAGTAAATTTAAATAGATATCTTTTCTCCACCATTCCCAGAAGATTAGCCACATCCTTTTCCGATACATTTCCTTCAGTATAGGAAATGGCCTGGTCAAGAACTTTTTCTGCATCCCTCATACTATTTTCGGCACCCTCAGCAATCAAGCCAAGGGCTTCGGGGGTTATAACAATATTTTCCTTTTTTACTATTTGCTCTAGTCTTGTCAGAATATCAGAGGTGGCGATCTTTCTAAAATCAAATCTCTGACAGCGAGAGACAATAGTGGGTGGAAGCTTATGGGGAGTGGTGGTGGCGAAAATAAAAACAACGTGAGAGGGAGGCTCCTCTAAGGTTTTAAGTAAAGCATTAAATGCAGGGTTGGTAAGCATGTGAATCTCATCTATGATGTAGATCCTGAATTTACCCCGCACGGGAGAAAATCTTACTTTCTGCCTTAAGCTTCTTATCTCGTCAATTCCCCTGTTGGAAGCTCCATCTATTTCCAGAACATCCAGAGACTCGCTTCTCATTATTTCCTTGCAACTGTCGCACTGATTACAAGGAGTAGGAGTAGGGCCACTCTTGCAATTCAAAGCCTTGGCCAGAATACGTGCCGTGGAGGTCTTTCCGACCCCCCTTTGTCCGGTAAATAGGTAGGCATGAGCAACGCGGCCAAGGACAATAGCATTTCTTAGAGTACGCACCACGTGATCCTGCCCCACCATTTCTTCAAACAATTGGGGACGCCATTTTCTCGCCAGAACCTGATAGACCATAAAAACTCCCGTAAATATTCAGTGAAGGACGTTCTATGTTGTTGACTCCGAGGACCAGAGCAAGTAGCCGCACCCTTTAGGGTGCGCATAAACGCAGGCTAAAGCCTGCGACTACCAAGATTGCTTCGCTTGCAGCCAACGTAGTTCACTGAGTATCAAATAAAACTAACGTTGGTGGAGATGGGGGGATTCGAACCCCCGGCCTCTTGCATGCGAGGCAAGCGCTCTACCCGCTGAGCTACATCCCCACAAATTCTTAATTGAATCACAAGCCCAAGCACTTATTTTAATGGAATCGTCAGAAAAATCAAGCTCCTTTCCTTGACTTGATTTGAACATATTATTACTATAAAGGCACATTATGTTGGGACGAGAAAAGCGAAATTTTGCTAAACAAAAAGGAAAGTTCCAGGTGTTCCTTGGCTACCAAAGAATGTGAGGAGAGGATACCCGATCTTGTCTCCCCGGGAGATGGGCATTACGTTGCCTGCCACCGGATGGACCATAAGTAACTCAACTCTTTAAGTTGATATGTTCTTGCTCAGATACCAATAACAGGAGGTCAACAAAGATGAATGAGAAAGATAAAGCTCCCAAGATGCCTGTTTCAAGAGCAAAATTCCAAGTGGGAGGACAGGCAGTCATAGAAGGAGTAATGATGCGTTCTCCAAAATCATTTACTGTAGCCATCCGAAAGAGTAATGACCAAATAATGATAAAAAAGGAGCCCTATACCGCCCTTACCGAAAGATTTAAATTCTTGAAGATTCCCATCGTTAGAGGGGCAGTAGTTCTCATTGAATCCTTATACCTGGGGATAAAGGCTCTCAGTTTCTCTGCTGAGGAAGCTATGGAAGAAGAGAACCCCGAGACAAAAACCCTGGATGCCAAGAAAGAAAAAAAGGAAGAAACATTTGTCACTCTCTGGTTAATCTTATCACTCCTTATGGGTTTTGCTTTAGCCCTCTTCATATTTTTTTACCTTCCTTTAATTCTGGTAGAGTTAACCGGCGTCAAAGGAGGATTCCTGTTTAACCTTATCGATGGTTTAATTAGAATAACTTTCTTTTTGATATATATCTGGGCTATCAGTCTCTGGAAAAGTATGAGAAGAGTCTTCGAGTATCACGGAGCTGAACACAAAAGTATTTTTGCTTTTGAAGCGGGAGAAGATTTGACTACCGAAAATATCAAAAAATATTCCACCCATCATCCCGGATGTGGAACAAGCTTTCTTCTCGTAGTAATGGTAGTTAGTATCCTAGTTTTTATGTTTTTAGGTAGACCCCATACTATCTCCGAGCGTTTTACAAGGCTACTTTTTGTCCCTTTAATTGCCGGTATATCCTATGAGGTAATCAGATTATCCCGCAAAAGAAAGAGCAGCAAAATTGTCAAAATATTAACTACTCCGGGGCTATGGCTGCAAAAAATCACCACCAAGGAACCTGATGAGAAACAACTAAAAGTAGCCATCGCCGCCTTGAAAAGTGCCCTGGAATAAGGTGATTTAGTTAAATCAGAAACTTGTGACATTGAAGGGAAGGCGCACTTCGGTCGGAGAGAGTTCAAACTGAACTATGTTCCCTCTCTAATGTGTCTGTCTTCTCTTGTCCTGGTACATCTTTTCGTCTGCCCTGGCGACTGCCTCTGATAGATCCATTTTTCCATTGACTGGAGTCCAGCCTATACTTAAGTTCATAGAGAGAGGCGAGTCCTTGTTTTGCCGATTCCACTGCTCAATTGCTTTCCTTATTCTCCTCACCAGTGCTCGGGTCTGCTTACCGCTAGTGTTCGGAAGAACGGCAGCCATCTCATCTCCGCCGTATCTAGCTACTGTATCCATGCTCCTTACATTCCTTTCTAGAAGATGAGCAGCTTCCTTTAAAAGATAATCCCCTTGGTTATGCCCAAGATGATCATTTACATATTTTAAGTTGTTAACATCAACGAGCATCAGGGATAAATCCATTTGATACCCTTTTGCCTTTTCCAGCTCCTTTTTAAGTATCTTATCAAATTGCTGTCTGGTATAAAGCTCAGTTAAGGGATCAACCGTAGCTAGTTTCCTCGCCTCTTCATATAAGCAGGCATTGTGTATGGCAATCCCTATCTGGTTGGCTAGGTCTTTCATTAGTTGCAAGTGATCCGGAGTAAAGAAATTTACCCTCTTACTTTCTAGATATACAGCACCTATAATTTGATTTTGAAAAATTATGGGCACAGCCAGCCGGGACCCAGGGGGTTTTTCCCTTTTTAAATGTGCTAGGTCTTCTTTATCCGAAATTATGAGAGCTTCTCTTTCCCTGACTACTCGATAAACACTCTCTGTTGCATCCTCCTTTAATCTCTTTTTAATTGTTTTCTTCTGGTACCCTTTCCATACTTTAGGAATCAGCTTACCGGTTTCTTTGTCTATTAGAAAAATGATGCACCGCTTAACTCCCATAACTTTTTCAATAGCGTGCATACTATCTTCAAGCACTTCTCTAAGGTTCAGGCTAGAGTTTATCAGCCTTTGTGCCCTAAACAAGCTCTTCAACTCATCATATAATCTCTTTAGTTGGCTGATTTTTGCTTCATGCTCTTTTTCTATCCGATTGAAGTACCTCAGTTTCTTTTTGAATTCCCCTGCCTCCGTTGATTTCTTCATCTTTCTTCCTTTTCCTCGATAAGAGAACCTGCCTTTTTGGCTATCCTCTATATTTTTTATAGCCTGGAAAGGTACCCATCTTTTTCAAATTTTAAAAAATGGGGAACAAGAAGATCTACCAGGGAAAAATCAAACTGTTTGCCTTTTACTTTTATTATCTCTTCAATAGCTTCTCCAGGGGATAACTTACTTCGGTAGCATCTTTCAGTAGTTATAGCGTCATAGGTGTCTATTATTGCAAAGAGTCTTGCCGGAAAAGGGATCTTCTTGCCTTTAAGACCTTCCGGATATCCTCTACCATCATAGCTTTCGTGATGATACAAAACAATATCCAGCCCTTCCTTAAGGAAGATGGTTGGACGAAGGATTTGATAACCGATAAGGGGGTGTTGTTTTATCTTCTCAAGTTCAAAAGGAGAAAGAGATCCTTTTCTTCTTAAAATTCTTTCTTCAATTCCGATTTTACCAATATCGTGAAGTTCTGCTGCCCGTTTGTAGTTAATCAACTTCGAATCGGGAATGCCAATCCTCTTCCCGATCCTGACCAGAAGTTCCGAAGTTCTCCGGGAGTGTTCAGCCGTATAAGAATCCTTGGCATCTACAGCTAAAACGAGAGCTTGGGTAGTAGCTTCATAATTAAGATCAATGGCTTCGTGCAGGTCCTTAATCAGTCTGGTGCTTTCCATAACCTGATTTCTCTTCTGCAGAGCTCTCTCAGCAGCCTCCAGTACCTGATCCTTGCCAAAAGGTTTAACAATATAATCAAAGGCTCCAGAACGAAGAGCCTGTAGACTCGAGGAAAAATCTGGATAGGCCGTTATCATAACAACTTCTACTTGAGGTTTTATTTTTTTTATTTTTTCTAAGAATTCAAGACCGTTCATAGAAAACATCCTTATGTCCGTAAAGATAAGATCTGGCTCCAGAGAAAGATCAGCCAGAGCTTCCTCCGGGCAATTAAAAGTAAATACCGGGTATTTATCTTTCAGAATCATTCTCATTGATTCCTGCACACTTTTCTCATCATCTACCACAAACACTGTTGTCTTTTTATTTCTCAATTCCAGAGCTCCTTTGTTTTTTAAAGGGGAGGTCGATAGCGAGGAAGGTAAACCACCATAGTGGTACCTTTTCCCTGCTCACTAAGAGGAACTATACAACCCCCGTGTTCTTCAATAATACTCTGAGAAATGGTCAGCCCCAGACCTATTCCTCTGTTTTTGGTGGTGAAAAAAGGATCAAATATGTTGTTCTTATCCATATTCTTCGCTGGCAAACCTGGACCGTTATCTCTAATTTCTATTTTCACATATTCTGTGGGTTCCTGGGAGACCATTTTTTTTCGGGTCCTGACTGAAAGAGTGTCAGGTAACTTATCTGTAGCCTCACAGTTAATATCTATTTTTACCGCCTCTTCTGCTACCGCCTCGATACTATTACTTACAATATGACCAAAAGCTTCAATTATAGCTTTTTTATCTACGTAAACCTGCAGGTTCTCTTCCTTACAGTTAATATTTAACTGGACCTCTCTGTTCGTGAACGTCTTCTTTTTAACGTTTTCCAGAGTCTCGGTGATTAAACTGAGCAATGATTCAGCGGCTTTATCCAGATGTAGAGGCTGGCTGAAAAATACCAGACGTTCAATAAGATTATCTATTCGCTCAATTTCTTTTGTTACTACAGAAAATAGTCTTTTTCGAAACTCCTCATCAACGTATTTTGAGGGTAGAAGCTCAGCTAAGGACTTAATGGGAACCAAACTGTTTCTCAACTCTTGAGAGAAACGAACAGCTACCTGAGCAAGAAAATCCCTTTTTTGCGCTTTTTCCTTCTCTTCTTGCAGATATTTAATGGGAGTAAGGTCTGTAAATATCATCATACTTCCTGAAACCTCTCCCTTGGCATTTTTCACCTGACTGGTACTTACGCCCAGCCAGCGTTTTATAGCTGGAACATAAACTTCTTTTCTTTCATACAGGGTGCCCTGAGTGAGAGTTTCGAATAAAAGGTCACCCAAAGGTGAGGGGAGTTTCCTCATATCCTTACCCGTTAAATTTAGATATTCATCAAGATTTAACATTTTCTGAGCCCGGGGATTGCAGGTTGTGATTTTTTGTTCGGTATCTACACTTATTACACCACTGGTGGCATCTTTAAGGACATTCTCAATATACTTTTTCTGGCAACACATCTCCTCATAAAACAAAATATTTTGTATAGCAAGTCCAACTTGATTGCAAAATAAAAAGACCTGTTTAATTTCCCTTGAAGACATCTTGTCTCCGGTGATCTTCGGCCCAAGACCCAGTATTCCTATTAGCTCACCATGGGCAGAAAGGGGAACTACAACATTGGACTGAATAAGCTTCATCTGTTGTTTTATCTCATAGGCAGTTTTAAAATCAGTCTGCAGGATACGCTCTCTGGTTATTACTGTGCCTTCTCTGGCAAGGAACTTCACCAATCCCTGCTGAGGATAAAGTTGAACGTATTGTTTCATTTCCTCTGTCATCCCCAGACAGGCTCTTATCCGATAGGTTTTTTCCATTTTATCTTTTAAAAGAAGGGAAAGCCGGGTTATTCCGAACAGCCTGGTTAAAAGATCCAGAAAAAATTGCATAAGTTCATCTAAATTATACCCATGGATCAGGAAGCGTGACATTTGCTCTAAAAATTGCCACTCTTCTGAGGAGAAAGTTCTCTCTTTTTCTGAAGATGAAAAAGGATGAAACGATTCTCTGGAGATTCTTTCTTCTTTCATTCTTGAGATTAACATCTCTTTTTCCACCTTTTCTCTTACCACTTCAGGAAGAAGGGTAACATCCCTGTCTATATCTACATATTCGGCAAGCCCCTTCTCCCGTGCTGCCTGGATTATCCTTCCGTCTATCTTCCGTCCTATTCCCAAAACCACTGCTGAGTCATTGAACCCTCTTATCAGTGGGATGATATCCAGACCATCCCACACCATAGAGGAAAAGTCAATAATTATAAGATCTACCATTAAACTTAAGGTTCTAATCTTTCGATGCTCATTCTCCGTGATAATCAGATACTCTGATCCTAAGAGATCATTTAAAAACTTCTCTCTTTTTCTTTCACGGGTGATAAAAAGTATACTAGCCATTTTCTCTTCCATGCCTGCTTTTTATTTTAATTTTTCTCCGGGCACATATTCAATTTACCTTTTTACTTTTATCAGAATGATCTTGGCTATAGAAAGGTAATTCAACAGTCACCATTGCCCCTCGTTCCCAATTACCAATACGTATTCTTCCGTCATGGTTTCGGATAACTCGATACGCTACAAATAGCCCTAATCCCGAACCTTTATGTTTGGTACTGTAAAAGGCATCAAATGCTCTTTCTATGGACCTCTCAGAAAATCCGGGGCCATTGTCCTTAAAAGTTACCACATTAGGTAACCTCATGTTTTTCTTCTGTTTAATATCTATATAAATTTTCCCTTTCTCATCAACTGCTTCGGTGCAATTTGTGATAATGTTTGAAAATGCTTTTTTTAGCTCAACTCTGTCTGCAAAGACATTGGGTTGAGACAAATATTTTTTTATAATTTGAATACGTTTAGCACTTAGTTGTATACTCATATCCTCAAGAATTTCTTCTAATAGTTCCGATAAACTTACCTTGACGTATTCCCCCTTTTCTTTTTTCAAAGTAAAATTAAACAATTTGTTGACCATTTCATCTATTCTATCTATTTCTTTCAGAGCAAGGGTCATAAATTTGTTTCTAAATTCCTCATCTTTGTATTTGTCCGGAAGTAATTCAGCCATTGTTCTTACTGAAACAAGAGGGTTCTTTATCTCATGAGCTAATTCACCTGCTATTACGCCCATTGTAGCTAATCTTTCTGCCTTTCTTACCTCTGCTTCCAGTTCTTTTAGTTTCGTCAAGTCGGTAAGAACACAAACAACCTGTCTAATCTCACTACCGGTCTCTTCATACAAAACACTAGTATTAATCATAGCCGGGATCCTTTTGCCTTGACCTTTATTAACCTCAATAGAGAACTCCTGATCGGCATAACTTTTTCCTCCCTTATACCCACTTTCAAACACTTTATTCAGTGGTACTGGAAGAACAGAGTATTCTTTGCCTATTATGTACTTCCTACTTAATCCAGTGATTCTCTCTGCTTGCAAGTTGAACGCTGAAATTCTACCATTGCTATCCAGACTGATAACCCCGCTTCGCATGCCTTGCAGAATTCCCTCGTTGTAATCCTTCATATTCTTTACTTGCTGAAACAGCTTTGCATTCTCTAAAGCAATAGAGGCTTCATCAGAAAATAAAGAAAGAAGCTGAATATCCAAGTTTGTATAAATATCCCCGGATAACTTCCCTCCGAGACATAAAAATCCAACCATCTGGTCTCTAAATGATAAGGGAAGAACTAACTTAATTCGAAGCTTGTTAAAAATACTCTGTATTGGGCCTTGAACTCGTGAGGGCAGGAGAGCCAAGTCTTCCTCTAGTAACACGTTTTTCCTTTTCTGTAATGTAGTCACAAGTACATTTTTGCTATCGAAGTTTTCCTGAAGGTGGTCTTTTTTAGGTAATGTTACTTTACATTCATAAATCCCTGAATTTTCATTTAGAACATACAAGTATCCAAGAGAGGAACCTAAGGTTCTTACAACCTTTTCAATGATGAAATTCAAAAGAACTTCGATTTCTAATATAGCACTAAGTTCTCGGGTGTGTTTTCTGAATTCTCGATAGTAACTTTCTCTTTCAGGATAGAACAAATTGACAAAGATATTTTCAATCCTGTTTCTCAGGGGATTGAACAACAAAGCGAATCCAAATGAAATTATTACCATCAAGAGAAAAGAGGACATTCTACTAATTGGGCCAAACAACAAAGTGGGCAAATAGATGAGAAAAATAAAAAATAAAGTAACAAAAGCTGTCATTAATGAATAGGTAACCACCGTTCTGAAAACAATCCTGATATCCATTAAACGATATTTTACGATAGAGTAAGCAGTAATAGAAGTGAACATAACCAGGAAAATGTCATGGGGAATTTTTTCTTCAATTCCATAGACACTGAGAAAATGCATTAATCCTCCAGTAAAAGCTAACAAAAAACCAATAAATAGATACTTACATTGATTTTTTTTGAATCCTGACCAAATTCTGTATTTGTCTAACAAAACATAGAATCCATAAATAATCATAACTGTGAATACACTTACATAAATGGTGTAAAGTGGTCCAGGAACGATACTGTATTTATAAACATTGGAAGAGGTAATTCCTGCAATAAACCAGTCGCGGAAACCAAGAGAGGCAAAGGTCAACGAGAATAAATAACTCGGAAACAGTATATGTTTTTTACGTTTGGCTTCACCTAAAATTTCCAGAATAAAGTGCAAATAAATGCTTGGGCAAAAGATGGCGAACAGGTATATTATACGGATAAAAAAAAGCAGAGAATGTGCATCGAGATTGGAAGCCATAATAGTGGGATACAAACACCATGTACCTATCATCACGCAAAGTAAAGAGAACAGTTGATTTCTTGCTACTTTTCTATTCTTCAGATACACAAATATCGCCATGCCTGTGTTCACAACAAACGCAGACAGCGACGATATCACAAAGATGGTTACTTCCATTTAAATTATCCCTTTACTTTTATACCAGGTAACAGTTTCTCTAATGCCTATCTCGGAGCTAAATGGAGGAATGTAGCCTAATTCCTCCCGGGCTTTGGAAATAACGCAGGCCCAATTTGATCGCATCTCATTAATTAATTTCCTTACACTATGAGGTCCAAATTTGACAAGTATGTCGGTCAAAAGGTCAGGGATTTTGATTTTTGGGGAACTAACACCTTCAGCATCTGCTATAATCTCAACCCATTCATTTAGTGCACGTGGTTTTTCATCGGCAACAAAGTAGATATCACTTGGCACTATCTTGATATGCCTTAGCGTCTCCAAGACAGCCATTAAGTTCTCTATGTAACACAAACTAAATAAGCTATTTCCATCTCCAAGTGGCCTTATGCCCCTTTTCACCATCTTGAATAATAAGGTCGACCGAGAAAAAATATGGTCCCCGGGTCCATAAACTAAAGGGGATCTAATTATAGTCACAGGAAGCCCATATTGTCTCTTGTATTGCAACAGTATATTTTCAGCCTCCAACTTACTTTTTCCATATCGGGTAATTGGATTAGGTAAAGTATTCTCGTTCACTACACCATAATTTTTTCCTACTACTGCGGCAATACTGCTCAAGAATATAAATCTTGGATACTCCCTGGAAGAATTCATCACAGCTTGAGCCAAAATTTTTGTACCTTCTGTGTTTACCTTGTAGTAGGGATTACCCCTTTTTTGCTTTGCAAATACTTTTCCTGCCAGATGATATACCAGTTGAACTTCAGGAATCGATTTCACTAAAGTCTTTTTATCAAGAATATCCACTCTTTTTAACTCCACGTTTGCTTTGTTCAGCTTTGGGCACCGCTCAACTGGCTGTCTTACCAAACAGGTAATCCTATCGTTATTTGTGGCTAACCTATTTACCAGGAATCTTCCTATAAATCCTGTTGCTCCCGTTACTAGAATATTCATGACTTGACGTTTGGTAGACCTTAATCTACTAAATCACCTTAAATGTAGTAGATAAAGTTACGATTTTAGATTTCTAAGAATTAACACACCGTTCTTACCTCCAAAACCGAAACAATTGCTCATAAAATAATCTACCTTTGCCCTTCTGGCCATGTTGGGTACATAATCCAAGTCACAATGAGGGTCTCTATGTTCATAGTTGATAGTGGGTGGAACCATTCCTGCAGAAAGGCATATCAAACTGGCGCACAGCTCTACCGCGCCACTTGCTCCCATGAGGTGCCCGAGCATAGACTTAATAGCGCTGACCTTTACTCTATAAGCATGTTGTCCAAATATTTCTTTGATCGCCTGTGTCTCAAGCACGTCACCTATTTTAGTCCCAGTGCCGTGAGCCTGGATATAGTCTATTTTTTCCGGATTGATTTCGCTGCTCAATAATGCCCGTTGTATAGCTTCACGAATTCCTCTTGCTTCCGGGTGAGGAGCTCTTATACGATATGCATCGCAACTAAATCCATAACCCATAACTTCCGCATATATCTTTGCACTTCTTACCATGGCTCTACGATAATCCTCCAGAACTAATACTCCGGCTCCTTCACTCAAAATGGTACCGTCTCTTTGGGCATCAAAAGGTCGAGGTGTACCACCCTTATCTTGAGCTCTTTCAGACAGTATCTTAGAAAGAGATATTGAAACAAAAAACATAGGAAAAAGTAGGGCTTCTGAGCCACCGGCAAGAATTACCTCTGCTTTCCCAGCTTTTATCAAGTCAAACCCGTAGCTAATGGCATCAAAAGAAGAAGTGCAGGCAGAAGAGAAGGTTTTGCTGGGACCCTGAGCATTCCATGCTATAGCCACATGGCTCGAAAGAGCGTTTGGATAGGTTATAGAAGACGTATACGGATGGACGGAGAGAGGACCTTTTTTAATGAAATTTTGGTATTGGTCAAAAAGAAATCCCACTCCTCCTATTGTGGTTCCAAAAGATGTAGCTGTTTTCTCCGGTGCAACATCTTTTTCTGTCATTCCTGCGTCTTTCATTGCCATTTGGGCAGCTGCAAGGGCAAACTGCGTACATCTTTCAGTTCTATTTGCTTCTCTCTCTGACATATAATTGAGCGGATCAAAGTCCCTTATCTCACCTGCCAATTTGCATGAATATGGAGACGTATCAAAACGGGTAATTGGTTTGATTCCTGACTTCCCAGCTATTAGGTTCTTCTGGAGCTCTTCCTTATCTATGCCTATGGGCGAGAGAACCCCAAGTCCTGTAATTGCTACCCTTCTTCTGAGAACCATAATTAAGCTACCATTTTTCTCGGAGTATCAAGAATTCAGCCTCTTACATGTTTCATTTATAAGATAAATCACTATTTTGTCAAGCGAAAATAGAAATAGGGAGAAATATTCCTCAAAAAGGCTATGAGTAAAGCTCCATTAATCCGCCGAACTTTTCCATCCAGAGCCAGCTCTCCTAAGACGGTGTAGTAGGAGAATGGTCTGATAAGGTCTCCCGGTTACCCGCAGCGGCACGCCAACTATTTTATCAGATTCTCTTCATCCTTTTAAGAATCCTCTCAGTGCTAATCTCCGGATTGACTCAAGAGCTGCGTCGTTTGACAAGGCCGAGTAGTTATGTAAAATAGGCAAAATTGGTGAGGAGAAGCGTGATTCACATGGAAGAAAAAAAGAAGAGGATGAATTCACCAGAGGAGCGTCTGGTAAAGGAGCGCCAGGATAAGCTTAAGCTCTGGATGAAAAAGGAAGAAAATCCCTATCTAACCAGATTTACTCCCCGTCATACCACAGGCTGGATAGCTAAAAAATGTGAGAGTGTGGCCTCGGGCGAGAAGACAGATGTAAAGGTGGAAATAGCGGGACGAATTATCACCCTGAGGGGGCATGGAAAGACAAGTTTTGCCGATATAAGAGACGTGGAAGGCAAAATCCAGATTTACGCAAGAGAAGAAACTTTAAAAGAAAGGTATACTCTGTTTAAAAAGCTAGACCTGGGAGATATTATGGGAGTGAAGGGAAGAGTTTTCCGGACCAGGACGGGAGAGTTAACTGTCGAGGTTCTTGATTTTCTCCTCCTGGCAAAGTCACTTCGTCCTCTTCCAGAGAAGTGGCATGGGCTCCAGGATGTTGAACTTCGCTACCGAAAACGCTATCTTGATCTTCTGTCAAATCCGGACACTAAAAAGATTTTTCTGGATCGGGGAGCCATAATTAAATTCATAAGAGACTTTTTGGACAAAAAGGGGTTTTTGGAGGTGGAGACACCTATGATGCAGCCCATTCCTGGGGGTGCCACCGCCAGGCCCTTTCGAACTCATCACCATGCCCTGGGGGAGAACTTGTATCTTCGGATTGCTCCAGAGCTTTACCTGAAGAAACTGGTGGTGGGAGGGATAGAAAAGGTATACGAGCTAAACAAGAATTTCAGAAATGAGGGCATGGATAGACTCCATAATCCTGAATTTACTATGCTTGAGGTTTACTCTGCCTACTCGAGCTATGAGGAGATGATGAAACTCACCGAGGAGCTAGTGTGTGAAGTGGCCAGTAAGTTAAAGGGAACCCTAAAGATTAGCTATCAAGGTCACGAAATTAACCTTTCTCCTCCCTGGAGAAGGATAACTTTTGAGAGAGCTTTAAAGGAGATGGGCGGTATTGAACTGGATTGCCAGGACACATCTCGGCTCAGAAAAACCGCCGCTAAGCTGGGGCTGGAAGTTGAGGGGTTACGAGACGATCAGATAATCGAACATCTTCTAGATCACCAGGTTGCTCCCAAGCTCATTCAGCCCACATTTGTAATTGACTATCCTTCCCAAACTTCACCTCTGGCCAGGAGAAAAAAAGAAAATTCGGCTCTCATTGAAAGATTTGAGATCTTCATAGGGGCAGAGGAATTGGGCAATGCTTACTCTGAATTGAACGATCCCATTGATCAGAGAAAGAGGATGCTGGAAGTAAAAGGAGAATCTCACTCACTGGATGAGGACTTCCTGGAAGCACTAGAATATGGGATGCCTCCCACCGGGGGCCTGGGCATAGGAATAGATAGGTTAGTTATGTTATTAACTGACTCTGCCTCTATTCGGGACGTTATTCTCTTTCCTCAGATGAGGCCAAAAAAACGATAATAAGCCACTAGGACTTGTTTTCTCGGCTTTGACTGAAGACCTAGGACATTTTTTTCTAATGTAAGTCGCTAGGTAGCAAAGATTGTCTTAATATAGGATGAGGAGTGAGAAAATGGAATGTCAGGTCTATATAAATGGAGAATATTTTCCCAAGGAACAGGCCAAAATCTCGGTTTTTAACCACGGATTTCTTTACGGAGACGGGATCTTTGAGGGAATAGCTGCTTATGGGGGAAGGGTCTTTAAGCTTGAGGAGCACCTTCAGAGATTATGGGAATCGGCTAAGGCCATCGATTTAGAGATCCCCTTATCAAGAGAAGAATTAAAAGGCAGGCTCCTTGAGACTTTAAGGAAGAATAAACTAAAGGATGCCTATATTCGATTGGTAGTGGCTCGAGGAGAAGGAGATCTGGGTCTTGATCCACGTAAATGTCCTCACCCAGATGTTATTATTATCGCCGATAAGATAAACATATATCCGGAAGAATTTTATAAAAAGGGCTTGGAGGTAGTAATTGTCTCCACCCGAAGGAATATTCCCTCTGCCTTAAATGCCAGAATAAAGTCTCTCAATTACCTCAATAACATCCTGGCTAAACTGGAGGCAAACTTACAGGGGGTGCCAGAGGGGATAATGTTAAACAAGGATGGGTATGTTGCCGAGTGTACGGCTGATAACATCTTCATGGTGAAAGATGGTCATTTAATCACCCCTCCCCCCTGGATAGGTATCCTGAAGGGAATTACCCAGGATACAATAATGGATTTAGCCCGAGAGGAAGGAATTCCTGTGGAAGAGAAGATTTTTACTCCGGTGGCTCTTTATTCCAGTGAGGAGTGTCTCCTCACCGGGACGGCTGCTGAGGTGATGCCAGTAACCAAGATAGATGGAAGAGTGATTGGAGACGGTATGCCAGGGCCGATCACCAAAAAACTGATGATTAAGTTCCGTGAGTTAACCGGAAGGGAAGGAACACCCATTTATTGAAAGGAGAAAGCTGATGGCCAAGATCTATTATGAGAAGGATGCCGATTTAGGTGTGTTAAAAGAAAAAGTGATTGCTATAGTTGGTTACGGAAATCAGGGGCATGCCCAGGCGCAAAACCTAAGAGACAGTGGACTTAAAGTCATAGTAGGTGAGCTCGAGGGCTCTCCTGGCTGGATGCGGGCAAAAGAGGCAGGATTTGAGGTGGAGACCGCCAAAAAGGCAGCTCAAAAAGCTAACATTATCCAGATTCTCGTTCCTGATGAATTCCAGGCAAAACTCTATCAGACGGATATTCTTCCTCTTCTGAAAAAAGGTAATGCCCTGGGCTTCTCCCATGGATTTAACATTCATTTTCATCAGATTGTCCCTCCCCAGTGGGTGGATGTGTTCATGGTGGCCCCTAAAGGTCCGGGAGTCCTGCTGCGCCGAACTTACGAAGAAGGAAAGGGGGTTCCCTGTTTGATAGCTATCGAGCAGGATGCCAGTGGCTTGGCCAAAGAGATTGCTTTAGCCTATGCCAGGGGCATTGGGGGAACCAGAGCCGGAGTTATCGAGACCACTTTCCGGGAAGAGACAGAGACCGACCTATTTGGAGAACAGGTGGTTTTATGTGGAGGAGTTACCGCATTGATTAAGGCTGGATTTGAGACTCTGGTAGAAGCAGGCTATCAGCCTGAGATGGCCTATTTTGAGTGCTTACATGAACTGAAGCTCATCGTGGACCTTCTGCAGGAGAGTGGACTAAGTGGAATGAGATCAGCTATAAGTAACACTGCTCAGTATGGAGACTTAACCAGGGGTCCCCGAATTATAACCCAGAAGACCCGAGAGGAGATGCGAAAGATCTTACAGGAGGTTCAATCCGGTCAATTTGCCCGAGAATGGATAATGGAGAACCAGACTAATCAGCCTGTATTCAATGCTTTGACTAAAAAAGATGAAGAGCATCTAATAGAAAAGGTGGGAAAGAAACTACGGGGTATGATGGGCTGGATCAAAGAGAAGGAAAACTAATGAGACACATTATCTCGGTAGAGGTAGAGAATCGCTTCGGGATATTGGCCCGCATAGCAAGTCTCTTCAGTGCTCGAGGTTTTAACATTGACAGCCTGGCGGTGGGAGAAACGGAAGATCCCACTGTTTCCCGCATCACCATGGTTGTTCCTGGAGATGATCAGATCATCGAACAGGTTATAAAGCAGCTACGTAAATTGATAGATGTAATCAAGGTGGTCGATTTGACCAACCAGGATACGGTAGAGCGAGAACTCGTCTTGGTAAAGATAAACGCAAAGCGAGCAGATCGGGCTGAGATCATGCGCATAGTGGATATTTTCCGGGCAAGAATAGTTGATATTCATCCCTTCAGCTTTACCATAGAGGCAACAGGGACGGAAGACAAGATCAAGGGAATTCTTACCCTTTTAAGGCCCTTCGGGGTTAAAAAACTGGTCCGAACAGGAAAAATTGCCCTGGCTCGTGAAGGAAAGGAAGGTTAAAATAGGAAAATGGAGAGAACTCTGATATTAATTAAACCGGATGGAGTGTGCAAGGCATTGGTTGGTGAGGTTATTCAG
This sequence comes from Candidatus Aerophobetes bacterium Ae_b3b, assembly GCA_005223085.1. Taxonomy (GTDB): domain Bacteria; phylum Aerophobota; class Aerophobia; order Aerophobales; family AE-B3A; genus AE-B3B. Next base: position 23,967 of record NJBP01000028.1, read on the forward strand.
ACAATAGAAAAAGAGGGATTTAAGCTGGTGGGCTTGAAAATGATTCGCCTCGATGAAAAAAATGCAGAAGAATTTTATCGTCCCCACCAGGGTAAAGATTTTTTCCCAGGATTAATTGATTTTATGCTCACGGCTCCATCAGTAGCGCTAGTGGCGGAAGGTCAAGGGGCTGTAAAACGGATAAGGGAGATTATAGGAGAAAGAAAACCCGAGGATGCGGGAGCTGAAACAATTAGAGGTAGGTACGCCTCTGACGGGAGAAGAAATATAGTGCACGGCTCTGATTCAGTGCAGTCTGCTGAGTGGGAGATCGATTGTCTTTTTCACTCAGAAGAGCTTTTTTCTTATCAGCCGCAGGATTGGCTGGAAAGTGAACCGGGATAGCCCTCCTTCAATCCCAAAATCAAAGGGTAAATGCTCAGTAAACGCCGTGTCACATTGAATTTTCAGGGTAGCCGCACCCTTTAGGGTGCGCAGGCTCTGAGCCTTGCGACTACCAAAAATGACGGGGTTCAGTGAATACTTACATCAAACGAGCATAGTGAATGGCTGAAATTAAACCCTTCCGAGGCATTATTTACAACCAGGAAAAGATAAAAAATTTAGCTAAAGTGACAGCCCCTCCTTACGATGTAATTTCTCCTCTTGAGCAACAATTGTACTATAAATCTCACCCCTACAATGTTATTCGGCTAATACTGGGGCGCGAGCTTCCCCAGGACAACGAAAAAGAAAATAAATATACCCGAGCCCACCGCTTTTTTAGAGAATGGCTATCACGCGGAATATTAAAAAAGGAAAAAGAGCCTGCAATTTATGTTTATGAAAAAAAGTATTCCCTCAAGGGAAGAGACGGAAGAAGGAAAGGCTTTCTTGCCTTGATGAAGTTGGAAAAATTCGGTACCGGGGTAATTTTTCCTCATGAACAGACCTTTCCTAAACCGGGAACGGACCGCTTGAGATTGTTAGAATCCTGCCGGGCTAATTTTAATCCTGTATTCTGCCTCTACACGGATTCTCTCCATTTGATAGATCAACACCTGGAGGAAAAAGAGGCGATGTTTGAATCAAAAGACCCCGATGGAGTAAAGCATGTAGTAGGAAGAATAAAGAACAAAAACATCATCAGAAAGATATGCAAAGAAATGCAGGATAAAAAAATTTTCCTGGCCGATGGTCACCATCGCTATCTTACCGCTCTTAAGTTTCGTGATGCCCAGCACAAAAGATCCACCTCTGGCAAGAGGAGCGAGGATTTTATACTTGTCTATTTTTTGAATATGGAAATCGACGCCGTTACTATCCTTCCCGTACATAGAGTGATAGGTGGCCTTACGCAAGACCAGTTATCCAAATTAAGATCCAAAATGGGGGATTTCTTCCAAATAGAAATACTCAAGTTTAACTCAGATACGGAAGCAGTTCAAAGAAAAAAAATGCTCGAGAGGATAGATCATGCCCAGGATAGCACTACGTTTGGTATGTATTGTGGAGAGAATGGATACTGCCTCTTAAAGCTAAAAGATATCAAGAGATTCTCTGCGGAGAAGATAAATACTGCTGTTTTAGATGCTATATTGAAGAAAATATTGAAGAGAAAACAATTAGAAAAAGGAAGAGAAATCGACTTTATCAAGGATGAAACTGAAGCAACCGAACTCGTCAGAAAGGAAAAATACCAGATAGCCTTTTTTCTTAGGCCTCTGTCCCTGAAGGAAGTAAGGGAAACATCTCTTGCGGGAAAGATTCTACCTCCCAAGAGCACCTACTTCTATCCTAAACCCTTGAGCGGACTGGTGATGCGAGATTTAGAAGACGGAATCTACAGCTCATGAACTCCCATCGAGAGTGGATATTGTTAAGTAAACTTCCCTACGTTGGCCCCCGGACCTGTCGGCAGCTGGTAGAACATTTCGGTAGTCCGGAGAAGGTTCTTTCTGCCTCACCCCAAGTTCTATCCCGTATACCCGGTCTCAAGGGAAAAGCAGTTTCTTCTATAACCCACCAGACAGAAAAAATAGAGATTGATAAGGACCTAAAGCGAATAGAGGAACTTGGTATAGAGGTAATTAACTTTAAAGACCCCCGCTATCCAGTAAATCTTAAGACTATCTTTGACCCTCCCTTTCTCCTTTACGTTAGTGGCAGGCTAGAAAAACAAGACCTTGATGCTCTGGCCATAGTGGGAACGAGAAGAGCCACTGTGTATGGAAAACTCACCGCTCGAAGATTGGCTCGAGACCTGGCCAGAGAAGGGGTTACTGTGGTCAGTGGGATGGCCAGAGGTATTGATACTGAGGCTCATCGGGGGGCTCTAGAGGCAGGGGGAAGAACCATGGCTGTCTTAGGGTGTGGAGTAGATATAGTCTATCCTCCTGAGAATCGGGGCTTGATGGAAGAAATTATCAAAAAAGGGGCAGTGATTTCGGAATTTTCTCTGGGGGAAGAGCCTGAGGCTCCGCATTTTCCCCAGCGAAATCGCATAATCAGCGGACTCAGCAAAGGAGTTCTGGTAGTGGAGGCCCCCTTAAAAAGCGGTGCTTTAATTACTGCTAATTTCGCCCTGGATCAGGGTCGAGATGTCTTTGCCGTCCCTGGAAATATCAACAACCCCAACAGCCACGGAACTAACGGGCTGATCAAAGAGGGTGCCAAATTAGTGGAGTCGGTGGAGGATGTGCTGGAGGAACTGAATTTTTCAGAGCTTGCCCAGCTTAAAAAAGAAAAGATTAAAGACAAGAACCTCTCATTATTCCCTGAGGAGAAGGAGATCTTTAATCTCTTGAAAGAGGAACCTTCCCACATTGACCTACTGG
>NJBP01000029.1 GCA_005223085.1 Candidatus Aerophobetes bacterium Ae_b3b
GCGTCATCAGAGCCACGATGTAAGGCTGAGAAATGGTCTGCCCCAAGCCAATGGGTAAAGGTCTATCCTCATAAGCAGAGTTTATAAGATCTTCTGAGACGAACTTGTGGCGAGGAACAGTCCCCATGGCCAAAAGGACTTTTTCATCCTTGACTCCTCTAGCCACAATCTGATCTGCCACCATTTTCTCCCTTCGCAGCCTGTAAACATCTTCTTTGCTTTTTTCTGCTGAGCAAATAGTAACCCTCGAGAGGGACATAACTAAACCTACCATTATCGCATAAATTAAATATTTCCTCATTTCTCCCACCTTTTTAACTTGACCAAATAGAGAATTTAAACTCAACTTTGGCTCCAGGAAAGAATGCTCGTCCTCAGAATCCCAGATGCTTGAGTGGCGTCTCCTTCTTCTATTATCTTTTCTATCCTCTGATAATCAATCCTATTCAGAAGCTCATAGAGACCCTTGATCCAGGCGATGCTTTCTTCCACTGCTCTCACGCCATCCTCCCGATAGGGGAATATATCCAGGGTATGCCATCCTTTATAGCCAGTCCTTTTCAACCAGTAAAGTAGCTCAAGGTACTGCGGAAGGTGAACCGAGCCAACCATCATATCGTCATCCCAGGTGGCATAATTGTCATTGAAGTGAAGGTAAAAAAGCTTCTTGCTTCTAGAGAGGAGAGCAATGGATTCAGCCGGATTCTCTCCGGCGGCCAAGGCGTGACCCACATCCACCAGAACTCCGACGTTGTTCCTATTGACCTCTTTAGCCAAAAGAAGAGCTTTACCCGCCGTCCCTACGAAAATGTGCGTCCTCGGCTCTTTAATTTTGTACTCAAGGCAGACCTTTACCTCGGGTCGATAATCGGCACATTCTCTAGTTGCCTCTACTAGCCTATCCCAGGCTTCCACATAATTAGCCTGGAATAAATAATCGTATCCATCTTGACCAAACCAGAGATCTATAGCATCACAATCGAGTTCAATGGCCCAATCCATGGAGGCCTTCACATCTCCTATTGCCTCCTTCCGTATCTTTTCCTCTCTGGAGGTAAATCCCCCCTTTCCCCACTTACCTCTAGCCCACATATCAGGCGTCACCATACAGATCTTAAGACCGACGTCCTCCACCACCTTTTTTATTTCTCTAATGTTATTATCGCTTAGGTGCCAGGTCCCTACCAATTCTATTCCCGATAAGCTTTTAACCTTGCCAGCCCTTTTAATCATCTCTACGGGAGTTCTTTTTACACCGCTGTAACCTGATAATACAAATCTATCTGCACAGTCACCGAATGGTGGCAGGCAGGAGCCAAACAAAATATCTTTCTCCATCTTAACCTCCTAAAATTCCCGGTTCAACCGGGGTAAGTATTCAGTGAACCCCGTCATTTTTGGTAGTCGCCGGTAGCCGCAGGCTTCAGCCTGCGCAAAATCCTAGCCTGCGTTTATGCGCACCCTAAAGGGTGCGGCTACCCTGAAAATTCAATGTGACGCACGGCTTAGTGTTAGCTGTTGGTCTTCTCTGGCTTAGGATGATATTGAGGGCCGGCTCGCAGCCACAGAGTCTCAGGACGCTGGATAGTCCCCCACTTCTCTAAAGCCGCTTTCAACTCTGGCTTATTCTTTGCCGCTTGCTCCAGGGGAAGTTCATCCATAGTAGCTTCAATGGCCTGTTGCCAGGCCCTGGCCCCGGCTGTATAACCCATAGGATGACCTAACATACCGCCTCCGGCAGGAACCACAATATCGCAGCCATATTCTCTTACCAGAATAGGAGTCAGCCCGGGATACATCCCCGCTGCCGGCATAGGCCAGGTTCTCTTTATATGATAGAAAGGAGCAAGTTTTACCTGAGCGGTGCGGATTCCCTCCTCCAGAGAAACCATGGGAATGGTTGACCAATATGTTGGAGTGAGCATTAAATCGGCTCCGCAGAGCCGGCACATCCTGGCCATCACTGGCCAGCTTATTCTGGGAGTCATCGAGATCATATGAGAAGGATGAAGAAGAATAGGTACGTTAATTTCTGGATCCTCAGCTAGCACTCTTAATACCGAGAGTCCTGCTGAATAAGCGAGTAGAAGACCGTTTGCTCCTAATTTTATGGCACGCCTGGCCTTATCCAATACCCTATTTACCTCATCGGTAATGCTGACAAAGTAAATTACCTCCTGGTGAGTTTTATTCTTAGCCCGGTTTAAAGCATCTAAAACGGCTTTGAGTCGCGGCTCAAATTTTGAGTTATAAACCTCGCTGATCATCTCATCGTCCTTTACCATATCCACTCCACCCAGAGCTGTTTTATAAACCTGCTCTGCCGTTTGTTCTGGCGTCATTCCCATCTTAGGCTTAATGATATGAAGCGATAGGGGTCTTTTGGGGATCCCCAATAGCTTTCTAATCCCGCTTACCCCAAACTTCGGTCCCTTAAAGGTCTTAACTAAATCCTCAGGAAAGAATACGTCTAGAAGTCTCATCCGGGGAGAATAGGCAAAACAATTGCCTGAGATGGAAAGGAGAATCATAGGAATGTTGACCTGCCAGGCATCGATAGAAAAGGCAAGCTGTATTACTGCTTTCTTCACATTTTTTTCTGAAGGGACGGGATAATAACCGACCATCTTGCCGGAAAGACGTTCTCTTACTTCCTCAGAGTCTTCCTCCACCTTCTCCCAGGTTCCGGTTGATCCCTCCAGGGCCATACTTTGAATCAAGCCAAAGTGATCGAGAAATTCCTCCCCCGGAACCCCATCTTCCACATAATAGGTGGCCACTATATGCCTGGACAGATTTATTCCATCCAGAGTCTGATTAAAAATCAAAGGATCGTAATACCTTTCCATTATTAGCCTCCTTATCCACCCATAACTTCTCTAACTGCTCTTATTACATCGGCCTCGCCTGGCACCCAATAGTTTTCCATAACCGGAGCAAAGGGAACCGGCGTATCCGGAGCACATACCCTTTTAAGAGGTGCATCTAGATAATCAAAGGCCTCACTGGAGATAAAAGCCGCCATCTCCGCTCCCCATCCGCCAGTCAGATTATCCTCATGAACAATGACTGCATGGTTGGTCTTCCGGACAGATTTTAAAATAGTATCCTTATCTAAAGGAATCAACGTCCTGGGGTCTATAATTTCAACGCTTATTCCTTCATCTTTTAGTTTTTCCGCCGCCGAGACCACCGTGTAAACCATCCTTAAGGTTGCGATTATGGTTACATGGCTGCCTCTTCTTTTGATATCAGCTACGCCAAAGGGGATCAGATACTCCTCCTGGGGAACTTCCGCCCGAGCATCGACGTTCTCTCTTCTTCCTTTAGCCCCATAGAGAAGCTTGTGTTCGAAAAACATTACCGGATTATCATCTCTTATAGCAGTCTTTAGAAGTCCTTTGGCATCATAGGCATTAGAAGGACAGACAACTTTAAGTCCAGGGACGTGAATAAAATAAGATTCAACCGATTGGGCATGTTGAGCTCCCCTACCTGAGGCTCCCACTGGAATTCGCATAACCATAGGAACCTTTAACTTTCCTGCCGACATGTACCGGAGTTTAGCTGCGTTATTTATAAGCTGATCCATAGCCAGGAAAATAAAATCTCCGTATTCCACATCAGCTATGGGTCGCATACCCATAAGAGCTGCCCCTACAGCAACTCCAGCTATACCGAGTTCGGAAATAGGAGTATCGAGGATTCGTAGATGGCCAAATTCCTCTGACAATCCTAAGCTAACGGTGAAAGCACCTCCCCATCCTCCTTTGATACCTATATCCTCACCAATACAGAAAACGGTGGAGTCGCGCCTCATCTCCTCTCTTATTGCTTCCCTCAAAGCCTCAGCTACAGTTAATCTCCTCATACTCTTTTCCTGGTGGTTAGGCAAATACATCCTTAAAAACATCTTCCGGCTTGGGAGAGGGACTCTTTTGAGCAAATTCTATGGCCTCATCAATCCGAGCCTTCACCTCATTTTCTATTCCTTTACCCTTTTCCTCGGTTAAAATGCCCATCTTGATCAGGTTCTTATGCATCCTTGAAATTGGATCTTTTGCCAGCCAGATCCCTTCCTCTTTTTTATCCCTGTATTGTCCCGGATCGGAGCGAGAGTGACCACCGCGTCGATAGGTTTTGCATTCAATCAAAGTTGGCCCTTCTCCTTTTCTTGCCCTCTCTATAGCTTCTTTTGCCGCCTTGTATACAGATATCACATCATTCCCATCTACTACTATCCCTGGTATCCCGTAAGAGGAAGCTCGCTCGGCAATATCCTTTAATTTCATTACTTTGCTAACATGAGTGGAGGCTCCATACAAATTATTCTCACAAACATAGATGAGAGGCAAATCCCAGATACTACCCATATTTATAGCCTCATGAAAGGCCCCCTCATTGGAGGCTCCATCTCCAAAGAAGGAAACGGCCACCCGATCCAGCCTTTTCATCTTAAACGCCAGTGCCATACCGGTAGCCACTGGAATTCCTCCTCCCACTATCGCTATAGCCGGAACCATCCCTACTTCAATGTCTCCCATATGCATGCTGCCACCTTTTCCTTTGCAGCAACCAGTTGTTTTGGCAAAAAGCTCTGCCATTATCGATTTTACAGGGACTCCTTTGGCGATGGCGTGACCGTGGGGTCGGTGGGTGCTGGTAATCACATCCTCTTTTCTCAGATTGGCACACACTCCCACTGCCACTGCCTCCTGTCCCTGGTATAGATGGATCGTACCGGGCATCTCACCACTGAGAAACAATCGGTGGACCCTATCCTCAAAATTTCTGATCAATATCATTTTCCGGTACATTTTGATTAACTTATCTCCTGGTATTCCCATTTCATTCTCTTTTAGCTTTCCCATTTTTCTATTTTACCCCTATCCCCTGGAGGAATTGATAAACACAGAGGGGAAGGTCACTGCTGTAGCCTCCTTCCAGGATAGCAAAGCAAGGTCTACCCAAATCTTTTATAGATCTGCCAATATCATAATAGGTTTTGACCTCCAGTTCCAGACTGAGAAGCCTATCTCCCTTGTATCCATCAAACCCAGCCGAGACCCCGATTAAGGCCGGATCAAATGTTTCAACCTTCTCCAGACCTTCTGAGAAAATCTGAAGATACCTTTCCTCTCCCGTCCCAGGTGAGAGAGGATAGTTAAGACAATTCTTTTGAGAAGCTTCGCCGGTCCCGGGATAGGCAGGATATTGATGTAAGGAAAGATAAGTAACTCGGCGGTGGCCCAGGAAAATATCCTCGGTTCCATTCCCATGATGCCCATCAAAATCGATAATAGCTACTCTCTCAACCTTCTCTAAAGCCTTGATCACAGCTATGGCCATATTGTTAACGTAACAGAATCCGCCGAGATAATCTTTTCCGGCATGATGGCCTGGAGGCCTTAATAAGGAAAAACTTGGCTCTTCCTCCAAAGTCTTCTTCATTGCCTCAACAGCCCCACCTACCGAGACAATAGCATAATCATAGATGCGATCAATATTGGGAGTATCCGCATCAAAAAATTGATTCTCTTTTACCTTCTTCAGAAAAGATCTGGTGTGAACTAACAGAAGATCATCCCCACTGCAGACTTGAGCCTGCTGAAAAGAAAATCCTTTTTCCTTTAGATAATCGTAGGTCATCTTCACTCTTTCTGGTGATTCCGGATGACCCTGGGCCTGGTATTCCAGGCACATTTCAGAAAAAAATATCATTTCTCTTCTTTATATGCAAATTCGAAACTTGCTCAAATCTGAGGTAAATTTTGTGTGAGTAAGGAGGAGGTTGCAATATCCACAAATTTTTCAAAGGTTTCATCCCAGCGTTTCTTCTGTTTTAAGTTTGGCTCAAAAGTATCTACATCAAAGGAGTTTCCTATAACTTCCCTGCAGTCCTTGGAATTAGCAATTGCCTTATCTGCCATGGCCTGGACGAGAATATTTCCTATAGCAGTTGCCTCTACGGGTCCAGCTACCACCGGTTTCTGCAAACAGTCAGCCGTCATCTGAGATAAAAGCCGATTTTTGGAACCGCCGCCAACGATATTTAATCCCTTAACAGATTTACCCTTTATTTCACTCAGCATATTGAAAACGCGCCTATAAACTAATGCCAATCCTTCAAGAGCAATACGGGCAATTTCCCCTTTAGTTTCAGGTATTTCTTGACCTGTTTTTTCACAGAAATTGATAATTGCCTCTGACATATTAATAGGATTATAAAAAGACATATCATCAGGATTAATAACAGCCTTAAATGGTTTTGCTTTAGAAGCCATTTCGGTGATCTCATCATAGCTATAGCAATCTCCGTTTTTCTCCCAATCTCTTTTTAAGCGTTGGATAAGCCAGAGACCCATGATATTTTTGAGAAAGCGAACAGACCGATTCAGACCACCCTCATTAGTAAAATTATACAAATATGATTGTTCAGTGATTATTGGTCTTTTTTCGATGGATCCCATAACTGACCAAGTGCCAGAACTACAACAGGCCCAATCTTTTTCAACCATGGGAACAGCGAAAATTGCACTGCCGGTATCGTGAGTCAAAGGAGCTATAATTTTAGCGGACTTTATGCCAGTTTCATCTTTTACATCATTTAAAAGCTCACCGATAACTGTTCCTGGGTCAATAACCTCCGGAGCTATGGTAAAGGGAATTTCAAAGCTATCAAAGATATCCTTAGACCACTGGTATTTATTGTTATCATACAACTGAGATCCGCTAGCTACTGAAAATTCAGCTTTCTTAATACCTGTAAGAAAATAATTAAAAATGTCAGCCATAAAGAGAAAAATTGCCGCTGAGTCCAGAGCAGCAGAGTTCATCAAACGGAGAGCCAACATTTGAAAGGAAGTGTTAAAGGGAAGAAACTGAATTCCCGTAATTTGGTAAATTTTCCTCCTGGGCATTCTTCTAAACCCTTCTTCAAACATATTATTATTTTTAGGATCGCGATAGGCATAAGGAAATCCCAGTAGTTCACCATTTTTATCCAGAAGCCCAAAGTCCACTGCCCAGTTGTCTATCCCCAGTCCGTCTAAGTGATCTGTATATTGCTTAGCACAAATAGACATAGTCTTTTTAATCTCTCTATATAAATAAAGAACATCCCAATAATAGTGGCCATGTACCTTCACCATACTGTTTGGATAGCGGTAAATCTGCTGTATAGTCAAATGATTACCATCAAACTTGCCAAGCATCCCTCGCCCACTCTCTGCTCCCTGATCAATAGCTAAGTATGTTTTTACCGCCATTTAAACCTTTCCTCTAAAAATTAAGAGTTTCCTTATATTTAAGGCAGCATCATCTGTCGTATGAGAGAGGTAACGGCAACATGATTCTCTTTCTCCATCTTCTGGGCAATGGTCTCATATCCGATTTTGTCCAGAACACGCCTTAAGCCTAGAATCCAAGCAAAACTCTCCCGTACTACCTGAACACTATCTTCTCGATACGGATTGATATCCAGCGAGTAATAACCATTATACTTCATTTTCTCCAGCCAGTACAACAACTCAAGGTACTCGATGGTATGCACTGAGGCAGGGTACATATCATCGTCCCAAAAACGGTAGTTGTCGTTAAGGTGAAGGTGAAAAAGCTTACCAGCACGGTGAGCAAGTACGGCAGACATAGCCATATTCTCGTAAGCATACAGGGCATGTCCTACATCGAGGACCATTCCCAGATCGGAACTATTCACCTCATTGATCAAAAGGAGAGTTTTGCCAATAGTAGCAACAAATGAATATTTGCGAGGTTCCTTTACTTTTGGCTCGATTCCCACTTTGACCTTTTTTACCTTTTTTTGATATTCCATTACTTCAGATAAAGTCTCGATTAAGTTATCCCACACTTCATCATAACTAGCACTAAATGGATAGTCAAAACCATCTTGTGCTGGCCATATATTAATTAGAGGACAGTCAAGCTCAGCTGCCCAATCAATGTTCTTTTTAATCTCGGTAACAGCCTCTTTTCTAAGTTTGGAATCACGGGAAGTAAGAGCTCCTCGACTCCATTTAGCGGTACTCCAGATATCGACAACAATATCAATAATCTTTATCCCAGTATATCTGGATAGCTGCTTGACCTCATCAATATTCTCATTATTAACATGCCAGGTACCGACCAGTTCCACTCCTTCCAGACCTTCAATTGTTTTAGCAATGGCGAACATCTCTGGTACCCCACGTTTTTCTCCATATCCATCGGGTACAAAACGGTCACCCCCTGCACTAAAAGTCGGTAGAGCAGCGGCTAATTTAATTTTTTCTGACAATTATAACACCTCCAAGCGCCTCATTTTTATTCATTTTCTAATTTGATTGGATAAACTCCATACTTCTGGATGCTATCAAGCATTACTTGATACAACTCCGGCTTTACTCCAGCATGAAGGGAATTACTGGAGGATATAATATAACCTCCTCCTGGCGCAGCTTTTTTGATGCACTCTTTTACCTCTTTCTTCACTTCTTGAGGTGTTCCATTCTGAAGAGTAGTAACGCAATTGATATTTCCTTTAATGGCTATCCTATCACCGTATTTCTGTTTTATAAAACCGATGTCCATTCCTGCCAGAGGATCTATTGGATCAAGACAATCCACCCCTGTTTCAATAATCATATCTATAATTGGCATAAGATTACCATCACTGTGTTTTATGACATAAAATCCAAGATTTTTGTAAGCCTTAACTACGCGCTTCATTTCAGGATAAAGAAATTGGCGAAACATCTCAGGGGAAACGAAGGGGCCCTTATTATCAGCAAAATCATCACCTATACCTATGATTTCAGCACCATGTTTTTTTGCCAGGCGAGCAAGCTCAATATTGTAATCCACTGAAAAACCCACCATCTCACGAACAAGCTCTGGGCAAAGAATAAAATCCCTCAGTAGTGCTTCCAAACCTCTAAGGTCTCGAGGAAAAGAGAGAACATCATGAAGATTAACAAGAATTGCCTTATTTCCCTTAAAGCGCTTGACAGCGGTATCTATTTTCTTAAATCGTAAGTTAGATTCCAAAGGAGGAGGTTCATAGCTCTTCATATCGGAAAGAGACTTAATAGGATGGACGATGGCTACTGAGTATTTATCCGGACCAGTGAGGTGACGGGTAATCCCGAATTCGTCAATAAAAGTATCCTCATCGATACATTTTATTTTTTTATAAACAGGAGCTGTGCAAACAACATCATGTTCTGTCTTTTCCACAAAATCAAAGTAATCACCACCCGGGACAAAGGCTTCTATAAGATTTGGAGCAACTTTCCATTCAAAATTTGGTACAATATCGGGTTCTTTCCCCTCCAGGACAGAAAAAACTCTTTCTACAGATGTCGTATTAAAGCATCCCTTTGTCTTTATAATATTTTCTAGCCTCTTTAAGTATTCTATCTATATCTTTATCTTGCCCTGCAGCAAGTGGTGTTGGTTCATGTGTTGCTAAAATTTCCTCCATCCGTTTTCTGGCATAATCAATGGCAGATTTTTTACCATGGGAAAAAAAGCTTCCGCATACCCAAAACCTGCATTAATTGCATCCTCAGAATATGAAAGAGGCGAAGCTGCTTCCATATTACCAATCAAGATATGTTCCCGGAATCGGCCCAACTTCTTTTATTAGTTCAATGGCCATAGATTCGCTATCAACTACAATGCCCTCAATGTGTCTACCAATAATGGCAGCTAAATCATCATCAAGAATTGCCATGAGCGGATTATATGCAAGTTCAGCACTTACTCCGCCATGCAAAAGTATACTATTTGCACCTGAATAGGCTGAGGTCATTGCGCAGTGGGTTTTTTCATATCCTGATTGGAGATCAAATAATTTAGAATTTGGGAATCCAGCAGCACAATTATTGGTAGGAATTCTATAAAACTGCGTCCAGATTTGATTAAATGCTGCCTCATGCAAACTAATTCCCAGTGAACCAAAGGCAGGACTTCCACTTCTCATATTCATAGGATATTCAATATCATTAGCAATTATGCCCACTCCTGGTTTGATGAGCTGGAAGAACACCAGAGCAGCGAGAAGTTCAGCATTATTACTAATGGTAGCACCAGCAATTGTTACCGGTGCGGTTCCCCCCATAACTCCACCTCCTGCAATATATATGGGAAAAAGAGCTTCCGCATACCCAAAACCTGCATTAATTGCATCCTCAGAATATGAAAGAGGCGAAGCTGCTTCCATATTACCAAGAAGTTGTGCTCCACATGCTTGTGCCATTTGTATTTCCCAAATATAAGTATCTACACTCTGAGCCCCTCTTGAAACTTTAGAAGAATATCGAAGCCTCATGGCGCAGGAAGTTGGACAAAGCATTACAGGTTCCACACCCTCTACTTCAAAATAAGGTGTATAGGAAGGGAAATAATCCAAGTTTTCCAAAGCATCTGAAATCAAAATGGCTTCATTATTCTCCTTCATTGTGGCCACTCTGGTTTCTCCAGTTTCAGGATCTGATATTCTTGCTCCCGCTGAGCACATGAAATATAATGTATTACCTCCAAATCTTAAATTATTTTTAAGGTCTCTTGCCTTTACTAAAAAGCTACTCGGGGTTCTCCTGATACATTCTTCAACCAGATAACTGGGAAACCTTACCCGATTATTTTCAAAATCTACTATACATTCATTTTTTTTAAACATTCTTAAAGCTCTTTGGCTTTCAAACCTAACCCCTGTTTCCTCAAGTACATCAAGTGTTCCTCTATGGATTGCTTCCACTTGAGTATCGGTTAAGATTTTAAGAGGTTCTATATTTCTGATATAGCCTCTTCGCATCTCTATCCCCCCGAATCTAAGCCTAAAAGTTTGTTAACTAAAGTTACTGCTAGCGGTGCAGTTGGTGCATACCCATCTGCTCCTATGCTATCTGCAAATTCCTGGTTTATTGGCGCTCCTCCGACTATGATTTTCACCTTATCTCGCATGCCTTTGGAAATAAGATCCTTTATTATATTTTTTTGCTCATAAGCAGTTGTTGTAAGCAGAGCCGACATGGCAAGAATATCAGAGTTATATTTCTTAACAGCTTCGACGAAAACACTGCTTTTTACATTAACTCCTAAATCAATTACCTCGTAGCTTGAAGACAAAAGTAATGTTGCAACCATCTGCTTACCTATACTATGTATGTCTCCAAAAACAGTTCCAATGACTACTTTCCCTCTAGTATGAGTCTTTTTGCCCTGTCTTTTAATTTCAGCCCGGATAACTGGCAAAGCTCTTTGTAAAACCTTGGAAGCTAGCACAAGATCAGGAAGAAAAAGATCCCCTTTAGCAAATCCTTCTCCGATTTCTCTTATCGCCTTAGTTAAAGCTTCAGCACTTTGAAGAGGATCTATTCCTTCTTCAATAGATTTTTTTGCCAGATCTTCAGCATCCTCAAAATTTAAATCCAGGACTACTCTGTATAGACCATCTAAAATATCTGAACTCATAAACCATGTTTCCTGGTAAAAGATTTTTAGGTTAGAAAACTGGGAGAGCCGGGGAGAGATAAATCCTCTCCCCGGAATAGTTAACCTAATCCTTCCACTCCTTATAGACTATACCCAGTGCCTTCATTGCATCATACTGTCCGTTCCAGAGTTTCTTCTGAGTTTCCCGATCCAGATTATCGGTAATTTCGTTCCAGGCTTTTGCTGCATCATCCAGTGCTTTCTTGGCATCTTTGGTTCCGGCTAGAACCTGGGTTATCTCATAGGTAAGGGCATTCATGTACTCGGCTGTTCCGGGAATTAACAGATCTGGAAATCCCTTATCCAGATTGGCATTAATGGCATCCAGATAGTCACCGGCTGTAGGCCAGAGAGCCCGGAATACAGGAGAGGTGTAGTGAGAGAGACGGTAGGGATCCAGGGAAGTGTTAGGATCCATCACTATTTGTAGACTGATATCGGGTCTGGTAATGAAGTGCAGGAAAGTTATAGCCGCCCCTTTCTTTTTAGAATCCTTAGGAATAGTCAGGTCCCATCCACCGGCGATCATAGGACGATAATAGATTTCTCCATCCCATTGCGCTCCGGGGACTAAGGCATAATTCATCTTACCCACAACTTTGGACTCCTCAGGATTTTCGGCTGCTTTTCCCACACAGGTCCACTGCTTTCCCATAGCCGCATCTCCCTTGACCAGAGCTGTTCTCACTTCCATATAAGACCAGCTCAGAGAGCCAGGAGGCATATAGGGAAGACACTCAACCATATTCTTGAGAGCCATCATTCCCGATTTGGTATTAACCAGGGGATTCATATCCTCATCAAAATAAACTCCCCCGTAAGAAGCAAAACGATCCAGGAACCACCAATACATCCGGTCTTTTTTTAAATATTCAGTACAGCCATATTCAATTTCTCCGTCATCATCCCAGTCCCATCCGTTGAGAAAAGAAGCAGTATCCCGATATTCTTTCCAGGTTTTGGGAACCTCTATTCCTAGCTTGTCAAATATGTCCTTGCGGTAATATAATAGGTGCACATCCCCATCCCAGGGCATCCCATACCAGACACCCAGCCAGGAACAGTAAAGGTCACGGAATTTGGGAACCAGGTCATCCAGCTTAAAATCCAGACCCTCTTTATCGGCCAGTGGTTTCAAAGGAGCAAGATAGGGTGAGGTGTCAGCCAACCACTGAGGGTTCATCTGAACCACATCATAGGCCCCGGTTCCTCCGATAAACTCAGTCATGTATTTCTCATACATCACATCGGCGGTCATTTCAATAACTTTCACTTTAATTCCAGTCTCTTTAAGAAACTGATCCTGGAAGTTGTAAACAGCGGTGGCATGAGGAACAGCGTGAACAGCTACCGTGATAGTTTCTCCGGCATAGGGGGACTGAGCAAAGACTCCGGCTGTCCCGGCTAAAATCAGCACTGCCATAAGACAGAGAACAATTTTTATCCTACCTCTCATCTTTTTCCTCCCTTATTTGAAGATTTTCAGGGCAAATTAATGAGATTATTCCTGCTCCCACCTCCTTTCCTCTCTCTTTGCCCTTGATTCATCGTATAGTCTAAAAAAGCTAGCCCTTTACTGCCCCAAAGGCTAGCCCTTTTACCAGATATCGCTGGATAAATACCACAATTACGAGAATAGGAATGATGGTAATAAGTGATAAAGCCGACATCTCTCCCCAGAGAATCTTGGTAGGCGTTCTGAATTGAGATAGTTGCAGAGTAACTGTTTTAGCTGCTTCTCTAGTTAGAATCAAAGCAAACAAAAACTCATTCCAGGAAAAAATGAAGCAAAAAAGTCCGGTTACTACAATTCCAGGAGCGATTACGGGAATAACCACTCTGAGGACAGCACCAATCCGGGAACATCCGTCTATAACAGCTGCCTCCTCAATTTCAGCAGGAAATGATTCAAAAAAACCAATAAGAAGCCATACAGCAAAAGCAATATTAAAAGTACAATATACCAAAATCAGGCCCAAATGTTTGTCTAAGAGAGTTATCTGCCTATCAAAAAGCTGAAAACCTCTAAAGAGAAGAAAAAAAGGTATGATAGTGGCAACCGGAGGCAACATCCGTTGAGATAAAATCCAGAAAGAAAGATTCTCACCTCCCACCCGGAAACGGGCAATACCGTAAGCAGCCGGGATACTCACTCCGAGAACTAATAATAAATTAAGTGAGGCAATAATGAGACTATTTCGAAGATAATCCAGGCCAGCCGTGGAAATAATGTAAGTATAGTTGGCTATAGTTGGATTTTTGGGAATCCACACTGGAGGATAAGTATAGTATTCCCCGACACTTTTGAACGATGTGGAGACAGTCCAGGCAATAGGGAAAACGGCCAGACTAACAGCCATAACCAAAATCACATATACAGCAATATTTTCTATTTTTAATAATGCGCGCCTGGAAAACACCTCACCCAACCTCCCTTCTTCGCAAGATTCTCAAGAATCCCAGAGCTATTACTACCACAATAGCCAGCAGCAGATAGGAAAGAGAAGCTGCGTATCCGACTCTAAAAAAACGAAATCCCACCAGGTAAACATAATAACTAACTGTTTCTGTAGAGCTCCCCGGACCACCTGACGTTAAAATAAAAACCGTATCAAAGAGCTTTATTACATCTACCAGCCTAATCAGAAGAGCAGCAATAATGGAAAGTTTAAGCATAGGTAGGGTAATATGCCAAAATACCTGAGGCCGGGAAGCTCCATCTACTAGTGCTGATTCATGCGGTTCTATCGGAATAGACTGAAGGCCAGCCAAGAGAATCATCATAAAAAGAGGAGTCCATTGCCAGGCATCTACCAGAACAACAGAAAAGGGTGCCAGGTGCGGACTACCCAGCCAGCTTGGACCAGTGCCAAACCCTAACAACCGCAGAATAGCATTAATAGCCCCGTATTTCTCATGATAGAGCATCCTCCACATCAGAGCGGCTACCACCGGGGAAATCATCACTGGCATTACTAAGAGAGTAGTTAAAATTCTTTTACCTACCAGCTTTCTGCTTAGCAAAAGAGCCAGTCCCAGGCCCAATAAGAATTCCAGAAGGACAGCACTTACTCCAATAATGCCCGTGGTTATCAAAGAACGATGAAATCTATGATCACTGAAAAGAGCTCTGGCATAATTACTAAACCCAGCAAACCTCCAGCCTAGCGGTCGACGCAAATCCCAATGGAAAAAACTAAGAGTCAAGGAATAAACCAGGGGAAATATAGTAATAACAATTAATAAAATAACTGCTGGTAAAACAAAAGAATAACGTTTTAGTTTTTTTCTGCCACTTTTCATCTTAAAGAAGTATGGTCAAACCGATTCAGATAAAAAGCCCAAATTCTAGGAAAAGAAAAATATGGTAGCCTACTCTATCTGCTAAACTCCTTGCAGTTTCATTATAACCCATAAAACCCTTCTTGTCAATTAAAACCATCTCCAGTTTCCTGAAAAATCCTCTTCACCTGCTGCCCTTCTCTCAGCTAGGGCTCTAGTGATAACTTTTACTGCCATATTAGCATCTTCACTCTTTCTGGTGATTCCGGATGACCTTGGGCCTGGTATTCTAGGCACATTTCAGAAAAAAATATCATTTTCTCCATTATATCCAAGTTTATTAAAAGGAGAACTGCAACCACAAAAATAGAACTCTCCCATGACTACCCACTTTTCTGCTACCAGAGTAATTTTATCATCAATTTTTTGAAATGTAAAATAGACCTTGTGACCCTCAACTATTTCTGACTTAATAAATGAGGCTCCATTTGACATAACAAGACAATTAAGTAAGATAGAGAGTAGATACTCAGTGAACCCCGCCATTGCGAAGCGAAGCAATCTTGGTAGTCGCCGGTAGCCGCAGGCTTCAGCCTGCGCAAAATCCTAGCCTGCGTTTATACGCACCCTAAAGGGTGCGGCTACCCGCGCTGCTCTTTGCAGTCAACAACATGGAACGTCCTTCACTGAATATTTACGATAGAGAAAAGAGGCAAAGTCGAATGCCAATAAGAAAAGAGTTGAAACGATACGATCTGCAGTTTGTCAGGGAAAAGCTTTCTCCCTTTTTCACAAAATCAAGGGTCATCTTAGCTTATCTATTTGGTTCTCAAGTTAAAGGAGAAATTGGACCAATGAGCGACATAGATATAGCGGTCTTATGGAACAAAGACGAGAAAGAAAAACTAAAAAAGAGTCTTCTTTTGCAAAGTCAAATAAAAGAGAGGCTCTGTGCTGAATACATCGAGGTAGGATCTCTTAATGACCAGACTTTGAGTTTTTGTTACAATGTAATTAAAGACGGCATCTGTATTTTCGGAAAAGAAAAGGATCGAGTAGAATACGAAACCTCTATCCTCAATGAATATTTGGACTTTTCATACTTAGCCGAGGAATATAATCGAGCCTTCAGCCAAGCCATACGCAAGGAAAAGTGATTTGGTAAACAAAGAAGAAATCTTTCACCGTTTAAATGAGATAAAACAGGCTACTGATTATCTTAGAAAAATAAAACTTGGAGATCTGGATAACAGGGAGAAATTTCTTTTATCCCGCTATCATCTTCAGATAATTTTAGAGGCAATGTTCACTATAGGTAACCAGATCATTGCCAATAAGGTTTTTCGAAAGCCTGCTAGCTATAAAGATATCCTCACCGTCCTTTACGAAAATAAGATATTGAAAAAAGAACTATACTCTAGGCTAATTCCTCTTGTTGATTTGCGAAATCGGCTGGTTCATACCTACTGGAAAATTCCTAAAGAAGAACTAATAGAAATAGTGAGAAATGAACTAATATACTTTGAGAAATTCGTTAGAACTATATTGGAATGCTTAGACCACGAAGCGTAGAAAGTTCCTTCCCTGAATCCCTAGTTAAGCAAACAATTGCTCTCTTTCTTATAAGATGCCTGGGAGGATGAAGCCGTTGGAAAAAATGAAGAAAAGATATGAACCTCAAGAAATAGAAAAAAAATGGGGAGATTGGTGGGAAAAAAATAACTATTTTTCTCCCCATCCGGGTAAAAAGAAAACCACCTTCTCCATGGTAATGCCTCCTCCCAATATCACTGGCGCCCTACATATGGGTCATGCTTTCAACAACACCCTGCAAGATATTGTGGCTCGCTTCAAGAGAATGCAGGGATACGAGGTACTATGGGTTCCAGGCATTGACCACGCCGGGATTGCTACCCAGAATGTGGTGGAAAAAAGTCTTGCTGAAGAAGGACTAAGTCGACAAACATTAGGCAGAGAAAAATTTCTACAGCGGGTTTGGCAATGGAAGGAGAAATATGGAGAAAGAATTTTCTCCCAGCTTAGAAAATTAGGTGTCTCTTGCAGTTGGGAGGATAAGTCCTTCACCATGGATAAATCCCATTGCCAGGCGGTAGAGGAGGTATTCGTTCGTCTCTATAAAGAAGGATATATTTATAGGGGTGATTATATCATTAACTGGTGTCCTCGCTGCGAGACAGCCCTCTCAGACATCGAAGTAGAATATGAAGAAAAGCAAGGAAAACTCTACTATATAAGATATCCCTTTAAAAATAAACCAGATGCAAAAAAGACTCATCTGGTCGTTGCCACCACCAGGCCCGAGACTATGCTAGGAGATACTGCTGTGGCGGCGAATCCGAAAGATCAAAGATATAAAAATCTTAAAGGGACGAGACTCCGCCTTCCGCTTTTAGGCCGTGAGCTCCCTCTCGTGTATGACCAATATGTTGACCCTGAGTTTGGCACCGGCATTCTTAAGGTTACCCCTGCTCATGATCCCAACGACTTTCTCATCGGTAAAAGACATAATCTTGCTGTTATTAATGTTTTAAATAAAGACGGTACCATAAATAAAAATGGAGACTCCTACCAGGGCTTAGATAGATTCGAGTGTCGCAGAAAAATTCTAGAGGACCTCAAGAGAAGAGGATGCCTGGAAAAAATCGAGGACTACCCCTACCGAGTGGGCCACTGCTATCGCTGCAGGACAGAAGTTGAACCTTATCTTTCTCCTCAATGGTTTGTAAAGATGGAAAAATTGGCCAGGGAGGCAGTGAAAGCAGTTAAGGAAAAAAAGATTGAATTCATCCCTTCTTTTTGGAAAAAGGGCTACTTTCAGTGGCTGGAAAACATTCATGACTGGTGCGTATCTCGTCAGATTTGGTGGGGACACCGACTTCCAGTCTGGTGCTGCCAGAGCTGTGGAAAGATGATAGTAGCCACAAGAAAGCCAATCCAATGTGATGGTTGCGGCTCAAGGGACCTGGAACAAGACCCAGATGTCCTTGATACCTGGTTTTCCTCGAGTCTCTGGCCATTTTCTACTCTGGGCTGGCCCGAAAAGAAAGAGAAACTGAAGAGGTTCTATCCCACCTGCTTTCTCTGTACAGCCTGGGACATTCTATTTTTCTGGGTCTCTCGTATGGTGATGATGGGTCTAAAATTTACTCATCAGATCCCCTTTCGCCAGGTTTACATCCATCCTCTAATCGGCGATGAGAAGGGAGAAAAAATGAGTAAATCTAAGGGAAATGTGGTGGACCCTTTGCGGATGATGGAAAAATATGGAACCGATGCCTTTAGATTCTCCCTGGTAGCCCCAAAGACAGATTCTCCTTATCTTCGCTTCTCTGAAAATAGGCTGCGAGGGTACCGAAACTTCGCCAACAAGATCTGGAATGCCTCCAGATTTACCCTGATGAATCTTACCGATTTTAGGCCTGGAGGAACAGTAGATGATCTTAAAATGCTAGAGCTTTGCGATAGATGGATTCTGGGCCGTTTCTTTTCTCTGGTTAACTGCATGACCCAACATTTGGACCATTATAGATTTTCCGAGGCGGCGAACTCTCTTTATCAGTTTCTCTGGGGAGAATTCTGCGATTGGTACATAGAGCTGGTAAAGCCCCGTTTATTGGGGAAAGAAGGGGAATCTTCCCGCTACACAGCCCAGTGGATCCTCCATTATGTCCTGGAGGGAACCTTGAAACTGCTCCATCCCTTTATGCCTTTTATCACTGAGGACATTTATCAGCAGCTTCCCATTCACGAGGAGAGTATTATGATATCTAACTGGCCAGTGGCTAAAAGAAAAGCTGAGCCAGAGGTAGAGGAAAAAATGAACCTTTTAATGCAGGCTATCCAGGAGGCACGTACTGTGAGGTCAGAGATGGGAGTTGCTCCTGAAAAAAGAATAGATCTTTACCTTAAATCACCCCATAAAGAAAAACTGAACCTCCTGCGTGAAAATAGATCCTATATCGCCAATTTGGTAAGAACAGAGAAGCTGATAATAGGCGAGAAAATAGCCAAACCAACTGGTTCTATTTCCTCTTTAGTGGATGATATAGATATGTTTATTCCCCTAAAATCACAGAGGGGCTTTGATAAGGAAAGAAAGAGGCTGAAGGAAAACTTAGAAACAATAGAAAAAGAATTAAAGAACCTGGAAAAGAAACTCTTAAGCAAAGATTTTATAAGAAAAGCTCCCTCAGAGATTGTAAGAAAGGAAAAAGAGAAAAGTAGTAGTCTTCGGTCGAGAGCCGGGAAACTAAAAAGGATGTTGAGAGAGATCCAGAAGATATGAGAAAGTTAATAGGTGTCTGCGGGAGTGATAGTACTGATAAGGAACTCTCTTCAGCCACATTAAAAACTGCCGAGGAAGTAGGATACTATATTGCCCAAAGGGATGGAGTTTT
This sequence comes from Candidatus Aerophobetes bacterium Ae_b3b, assembly GCA_005223085.1. Taxonomy (GTDB): domain Bacteria; phylum Aerophobota; class Aerophobia; order Aerophobales; family AE-B3A; genus AE-B3B. Next base: position 19,197 of record NJBP01000029.1, read on the forward strand.
AATTTGTGGAGGAAAGGGTGGAGTTATGGAACAAGCAGCAAAGGGAGCAAAAAAGGGGAACGGACTGACCATCGGAATTCTTCCTGGGGCCAAGGAGAAGGCCAATAGATTTATCGATATTGCCATCGCCACCCACCTCGGTTATGCCAGAAACTATATCCTCATAAATAGCGCTGATGCGGTAATTGGAATAGCGGGGAGGTGGGGTACCCTTAACGAGATATCCTACTCCTTAAATATTGGCAAGCCAACCATCCTCATAAAAGGAAGTGGAGGCTGGATGGATATCCTGAGCGACGAAACTCTATTAAAGAATCTTGACGTAAGACCTCACATTGCTGACTCGCCAAAAGAGGCAGTGGATTTAGCCTTCAAACTAAGCCAATAAATCTTGCCGGAGTGGCGGAATCGGTAGACGCGCTGGACTCAAAATCAAAAGTAGCCCTTCTCCGAAAGCTTCTCCGAGAGCTGAAGAACGAATCCTAACAAAGTATTCACCGTATTTCTTTCCCCACCAATTTGCCTGAATTTGCCTCATTCTAGCCCTCTTATGGACACTATATGGACACCAAACCTAGCCGTCCTGCCCAATCGATGAAATCGTTCAAAGTCGCATTCCCTAAGGAGGCATGGAACATAGCCGAGGGGGAGCAGTGCCACTCGGATGACAAAATCATCTATAAACCTCACTAACACGATACAACATATTTTCAAAACTCGGAGAGTAATTGACCTGCCCCCCTAGAATCGGTCCAGTTATTATTATGTTAGACTAATGATCGAAGGAAAAGAGGATTGAAATGATGAGAAGAAGCTACAGACCTGATGAGATTATCAATAAGCTAAGAGAAGCAGAAGTCCTTCTCAAGGTAAGGATCCACTGTGGGTGAAGCGACGAGGAAGATAGGGGTAACCGAGCAGACCTACTACCGCTGGCGTAGAAGCGAACCTGGTACAATAGGGGGCTACAAACAGAGGGTGGAATTCGCCATCAAAAAAGCATTAGTCCGTTAACACAAAACCTACCAAAACAGAAACTAGGCTAGTCAGCCCAAATCTCAGCACTTGTCAATCTAATTTAGGGGTATGCTGTTGAGGCAATCATCAAGACCAAAAGAATCTCTTAAATTTGACAAACTCTTTATTTATGCTATATATACAACGTTAGAAAGGTTTTCTTAGATTGGCAGTATGCTACAATGGAGTAGCCTATGGGCAATCAATGTGATACCTTCATTCCTTCCAGGTTAGAACATATCACTTTACTTCCCCATCAAACTAACAATTCCAAATTCAAATCAATAATAGAGTTTAATACCTTTTTTGTAATAGTGCAACAAATTATCTTTGAGTTAATATAACGTATCTTTTCGTGGTAAAGAAATAGGAACAGTGTTAAGCGCAAAATTAGCCATAATTAACGGCGCTAATCTATTCAATGAGGAAATCCTTATCATTGATGGATTTTGGGCTTTTCTTTCGGCTTTTCTTTGCCTCTAAAGCACTAATTTATAAGGGCGCTGAGATGAGAAGAGGTGAGAGAAGATAAGAAATTCGACAAAATGAAATGGGAGCTTGCGTTGTGGTTGACCGAAGCTCCACAAAAAAGCTCTCCCAACCTACACCGACTGGAGTGGGGCCAGCTACGCTAGCGGGAAGGTAAATCATGGGACAATTACCAGCGATGCTGAGATGTTCTGGGCAAGGCGGACCGCTGATCGCTGAATCATGTGCTTCGTCAAAGGAAGTGGTATTGAAATTAAAGAGAAAAAGAAGCCAATCGGTATTCGTTTGAATGAGCTTTCTCTGACCGAGGGAAATGATTGGAGTTATACTTCTGGCTTGGTGGCAATAAAATCACCTCCATCTCACGGAACCATCGAAATCCTGAGGCAAACCGGTTCCATGGGTAAGGCTTAGTAACGATTGATAGGGAAGAAAAATTGAGGAGGAAGATATGTATTCGAGATCAGAAATACTAAAGGCTAATCATGGTAAGATGATAAAATCCTGCTCAGAAAGAGAAAGGAGTAGAGGAAAAATTTTGATGCTAATATTTACTTGGTTGCTTTTTTTATATTTAAGCTCACCTGAGGTTCTGTCAGAAGAAATAGCTGAATCACCACCAATTGTTCCATTCGTTACTATTAAGGTATTAGCACAGCGTGCACCTAAAGGATGGCTCAGCTTTCTTGGGGTTCCCATTCATTTTGTAAAATCAGACAACCTATCAGGTTATCATCTATCAGGTCCACAGTCAGTTACTTATGACAAAACTCTGGGAGATATAGCTCTTCTCAAGCAGTACGATGTGGTCATTGTCAATAGACCAGCGGTAACTGATCTAGAAGCAATTGCTCTCCAGCGATTTGTTAAAGAAGGAGGAATTATGGTGAGCTTAGGACACTGGGGAACGGGCTATCTTAATGAGACTAGTAGAATTCCGTGGGTGTTCGATCCTCCTTTAGCTGAATTTACCGGAATTACCCGAAGAAGTTTCATTTATCCACCGAAGAATTGGAGCATAAGGACGAGGGATGGAACCTTGCTTTTTAAGCTAGGAGGAACAGCAGGAAGGATTACCAGTAAGCTATATGCGGGTGGCAGTCACCATAAAAAACTTACCGATGGTGAAGATACCACTGGATGGAAATTAGAGGGATTTTCTTCCCTGACTGTAGATTCTGTTGATTTCAAAAGTGGTGAGGGGAGCCTCAAAATTAGTGGCCAGATTGCCGGAGGAAACATTGCTACGGCAAACTATACCTTTCTCTCACTAGATTTTACTGCTAGTGGTTGGCTTCACTTTTACTTTAAATATGACTCCGATATCAGCCTGGATGAAGAGGTGGCAGTTCGATTGTACGATGAGAATGGAAACTGGGGAGAATATAAACTTCGTGATCAGAAAGTCACTAGGGTGAAACAGGGCCGATGGTATAAGGTCTTGATTCCTTTCGACCACCCCTTCGATGCTGCATCTTCCCTGCCGATAGACATGAAAAAGGTGCAGAGTATAACTTTCAGGGTAAAGGATAGTTCTTCTCATCGGACTACCCTGCATATCGACGATCTCAGATTGATCGGGGGGGCACAAGTTCTGGCAAAATGGTATGATGAGCAGGGGCAGGATCAGGGTGTGGCAGTGGCCAGGAAAAGGGTGGGTCGTGGAGTAATATATACGGTGGAAATGGCTACTCCCGTTGAAATGTGGTATGCTCATGGATGGGGTTACTGGTCAACTTTTAGGTGGATCGAAAGTCTTATTTATCGAGAGCTGTCAATAAGAGGAAACTTTATCAGTGCTGCCTTATGTCCTGGCGGCAAGTTAGCGGCTACGGCTATAACTACCGACAACGGTTATCCCTGGAGGAAGATGTTCCAGTTTATCAGTTCTCTAGGGGTTCCTCTGACATTTTACTGGAGTCTACGTGAACTGGTGAAAAAACCTGACTATGATTATCTGGATAGCCTTATTGACGCGGGATTGTTGGAAATAGCCGATCACGGCTCGAGCCATGCTCCTTGGACTGGTTATTCTTATGAGGAACTTTACGATAACATAGTGGGCCAGGCTTTGGCTATTTCCAAACATACATCTCAGGGAGATTGCTGGACTATGAAACCTCCTGGATATGTTGACAATTGGAGGGTACTTAAATTCATAGCCGCCAAAATCTCCAAGGACACCAACCTCAGAGTGTTTACCACTGGTCGTAACATGGGATACACGCGCGGTCATGGTTATCTGGGCGATAGTTCGATCTTCATATCTACCACTTTGCATGTTCCCGATCCCAAATATCGAAAAATCAAACCCAGTAGCTACGTAGGGGATGACTGGAAAACAATGATGGCCTACGCCCAAAAAATAAAAGCTATCCATGGATATAATGAGTGGCTGACCCATAGTGAGTCGGCTGACTTTCCTCAATTCAGCGACGTAGAAAAGTTTGTTAAGGCTGCTAAAGAGGATATATGGTTCACCACTCCCCATGAATTTTTTAGCTACCGCAGCAAATTGGAAAAAGTAAAAATTAAAAACATAAGCTATGTGGGAAGCGAACTTGAGATAGGAATTTACTCTGCCGAAGATGTGAAAGACTTGACCTTCATGGTTCAGCTTCCCTATAGTTATGATGTTGTCAGCACCTCTGGGGGATACTTCGCCCGAGAAGAAATGGACGACCTATGGGGAAGAGTTGGCTATTTTGTTATTCCCGCGAGGTTTCAGGGTGACTATTCTCTAAGAGCGAAATTATCTTGGGTCACCAAAAGCTTTTGGGGTGCTAGAGCGACTGAGCCCGCAGTTCCCGTGATTCAGACTCCAATTGAGGGGTATCGAATGGCTAAGTGGGGAATGTCACCGGAAGAAGTGAGAAAAACTTTTCCCACTGAGCAGTTTTCTGATTTAAAGCATCCCCTGGTCGATTTTTGGACCCGGACTACCGATGAACTGCTAGATTATTTTTACTTTAAAGATGTGGTCGGGAGACAAAGCGTGACCATCAATTTCTATTTGTTTGATAATCAACTCTTTCAAGTCAAGATGCACTTCTATAGTGGAGGCCTGCTCGAATACGAATTATTTAAGAACTCATTGCAGCAAAAATACGGGAGCCCTCTGGAGGAGAGTGTGGCTGCGGATAGAAAATCTGGCAGTACTCAATGGAAAGACGGAGACTCTAATTCAATTAAACTATCTTTTGGTTCAAAATCTCTCCTTTGGCCTGGATTGACTATCTCCTATGCTAGTTTTCTATTGACAGAGCGGTTGAGAACATTTCGGGAGGCCCGAACAACAGAGGAGCAGAAAAGGGTGCAAAAAAAACTATAACCGTGGAGAGAGGCTCAATGGGCTATCATTTGGTTGGAGCAGGGTAGTAGTACACACTCTCTTAGTTAAATCTACCTAATATCTCTGTGCCTCACAGGCTAGATTTATAAGAGGGCTGAGATCGGGAAAAAGCCTAACTAATATGTAGTTTTGATCTTAAAGCGAAATGAGGTCTATGTTCCCTGATTAGAGAGGGTTCCAATAAAAAAGTGAGACTGCTAGGTATATTAGACTGATTATTTATGATATTTCTCTTACCAAAGGAGAAGAAATGAAGGTAAATTGGGGAGCACTAAGCATAACTATTGGCCTCATATTGGTAGCAGCTTCAATCTTAGCTGTGGGATTGATGGCAGAGAAAAGGATATCGGAGCTTAGAGTTAAACTTACCACACTAGAGAAGCAGATACCTATTATAAAAGCCGATATTGAGCGAAAGATCATTGCTCAGGAGTACACCTTCAGTAAAGCCTATTCTGAAAACAGAGCCATTACCCTTGAGGATTTAAAAGAGGGACATACACTAGCTGATAAATTTATGAAACGATAGCATTAGGTTAGCCGATCTGCGCTAGTGCGATAAGAGGAGCGGAAGAGATAAGAAGGGAGAGACACAAAATTAGGGGTAAGCAATGAAAGTAAAACAGACTGAACAAAAAGAGATAGAAAGGATCAAGCTAGGAGATACTCAAGACCTTGTTGTTTCTATCGTAGATGATGAGAAGGTAGATCTAAGGATCTTTCTGAATACGGATAGTTATAAAGGACCTGACCTGCCCCCATTAATAGATTTCCTAAGATATGCAAGTCCTTTTGCCCAGACTAAACATCAAGCTTATCGAATATAGATCTTTGTTAAATCAGTGACCAAAGAATGAAAGATCTAATTCTTTACCTAAAAGTAAACTATGATATACTCTTCAGGAAAATCTTTCTGTATTTCTTTATCAACAGGCATTAGAAAGATCGTACGTGTTTGACAAATCCTGGAGATTAGTTAAAGTGTATTTAGCTTAAACTCAAGACGGTTCTACGGGAAGAGTCGACTCTAATCTGAGGAGCTTTGCTGCCTCTTACACATTGGGGTTTGGTTCTTCCCTTTTTGTTTAGAGGCATTCGCTTCCTGTTAGAAAGTCTTTGACGTACCTCCTCAGGCACAAAGAACTGTTCTTTGACTATTTTTCTTCCCTCCTTTTTAGAGATAGGATTTCCTTCTAGATCGCAGATTACGTAGTCTCGATCCTCCTTCATTGTCCTAAGTATTCTGGAAATCAAAGCTCTTCCCACTCGGCAAACTGCCTTAGTATGAGGATTTCCATGCACTACCATCTGCTCATAGTAGATTTTGCCCATTTGCGGATCAATAAGACGAGCTGTATCGCCTATTAGATATAAGGATCCCTTAGCCATGTTTGGTCCAGCCTTGGTCATGCGTAGCCCTTTCTTTGAGGAAAGACCGGAGCTGTTTTCCTTCGGATAGTAGCCTAAATAACCTACCGCTGCTCTGGCAGAGGGAAACCTGTCAGGATCTCCAATGGTTGAGGCAATAACTGCACCAGAAACATCAGCTATACCAGGAATACTGTTGAGTCTTTTCTTGGGAAAACAGATTTCATAAAGGTCTTGCACTTTTTTGGTTACTTTATCTACCTCTTTTTGTAAGCTCTTAAAGATTCTAAACTCTGAGCGTATACGATCTTGAAGATCATCATAATCTATAATGCTCTCTTCATCACCAAAGAGAATACAGGCTTCCTTGGCCCTCTGGTAGATATTTTCTGCTAAGGTAGAGACATCCTTGCGAAATCCCAATTTGATGAGGAGCCTTAAGAGCTTTTCTTTTCCTAAGCGTTTTACTTTAAAAGGATTAGCATATCTCTCGCAGAAACGGATAAAGGGAGTAGTGAACTTAGAAGAGAAGCAACCTACAAGACGAGGGAAACCAAGTTCTATCTGATCGCATATGGAGTTTTTTTTGGCAGTAGCCTCTTTCACTAGCTTTGCTCTTTGTTTACACCTGGTGTGCAGGGCAAGGATCTTCTTTGGGCGAATGTATGCCTCCTGCAAGGAATCAGAATCTACTACAGGCATTTTAGCTAAAGTCTGAGCATCTAAAGCGTCGGTCTTGGTATGCTTTCGGTAAAATTTCCTCAAGTCTTGAGCTTTCTCAGATTTGACCCGGTAAATTGACACCTGCGGATATTTCCTTCTAAGATAAACGGCTGCTCCAAACCAAGCTACGTTA
>NJBP01000001.1 GCA_005223085.1 Candidatus Aerophobetes bacterium Ae_b3b
CCTCATTTAGTAGAGATGGCTCATAGATTAGACATAGGCTATAGGGTATTTGATATAAATGGGAGAGAGTATTCCAAGCCTAGTTAGTAGGATGTTAAGTTGAATTTAAGAGAGCGTTTTTTAGAAATAATGCGTAATTTCAACACTAACATAAGAAGCATTAAATGGGAATTTGGGTATTGGGGAAAGACAATAAACAATTGGTATAATCAAGGATTAGCCAAAAAGAACCCCGCGACAATTCCATCTGAATTTACCAGTCCTACCGCATCCCTGTATACAAAAGCGTGGACCTGCGAAAATAAATTTATATATAAAAATGGCATTAAAGGCTTTCCTGGAGGAATAGCAATAATGGCTGGAGGCCTTTATTGGCCCACGCAAGGGTTTCCACTTGATAGTGATGTGAAAGATTATTTCAATATGGATCAGACTCAACGGTTAGCAGATGTAAATTTACTTTTTTATCCTATGTTTGAACCAAAAACATTAGAAGAAGATGAAAAGTATTTAAAATACATAGATGTTGATGGTGTTACAAGACTTTTCTTAAAAGAAACAGCGACAATGCCATCTGGTTGGGATTATCCTATAAAAGATGAGAAAAGTTGGGAAAAAATGAAAGAAGAGAGACTAAATTTTAATAATATTAGGGAAAGATTACCTAAAAACTGGGATGAATTAGTTAAAGAGTATAAAAGTAGAGATTATCCATTAGTTTTGGGTGGATATCCACATGGTTTTTTCGGTACTCTGGCCCATTTACTCGGGTATGATGGCCTATTTTATGCTTATTTTGATAAACCGAAATTAATTCGTGATATGCTTAAAACTTTTACAGAGTTGTGGATAGCTGTTTATTCTGAGGTTTTAGCTGATGTTGAGATAGATGCAGTCCATATTTGGGAAGATATCTCCTTTGGTAGAGGACCAATGGTATCACCCAACGTTATTAAAGAGTTTATGCTCCCTTATTATAAAAGGTTTACTAGTTTTTTGAAAAGCAAAGGAATTAACATCATACTCGTTGATACAGATGGTGATTGTATGGACATAATACCTTTATTCATAGAAGGTGGAATTACAGGTATGTATCCATTTGAGGTTAGCTGTGGGATGGATATTGTGGAGGTGAGGAAAAAATTTCCAAAATTACAGATGTTGGGAGGAATTCCTAAATCAGATATATCTCTTAATGAAAAAAGAATAGATAGAATCTTAGAACCGGTAGAAGAGGTTTTGAAAACCGGCGGCTACATTCCCTTTGGGGATCATCTCATACCTCCAGAAGTTCAATGGAACCATTTTAAATACTATAGAAATGAATTAAATAGTATCATTGATAAATTTGGCAAATAATGTTTATTGTGAACTGTTAAGAGCTGGAAGTTAAGACTAACAGGAGTTATTAGCAGGTGCCAAGCGATGTTGTAAAGGAGAAAGGAAAATGAAAGATGCACAGCTAAGAAAGTCGGTCCTACAGGGCTATGAAGAAGGTGAGGGAATTTTTAGATTAGCTCCAACCTGGGTTCCCAGATCCTTTCTTGTGCCTGGGGGAAGAATTAAGTTAGCCCCAGAGGATCTTTATATTCTTGGTGCTGATCGGGGAGGAATTGATGAAAGATGGCTTGCTTCTGTAACACGCGCTGATAATCCAGGAGCTCCTGAGGATGAGGGCTTAAGTTATATTGTGTTAAATAACAAAAAAATAATACTCTTAAAAGACGCAATTGAAGTGAAAGGAAACCTTATCTTAGGGAAAGAAACTATGGAAAGATACGGAGGGTGGAAAATATTAACCAAATTTTTTGATAATTTGGGTCCAATTCCTCATCATCTTCACCAGGACAATGAGGAGGCCTCCCTGGTAGGTCGAGAAGGAAAACCCGAAGCATACTATTTCCCACCCCAACTTAACTTTATTGAAAATCGATTCCCTTACACCTATTTTGGTTTAGAGCCCGGTACAACAAAAAAGGATATCAAAAGGTGTCTAGAGCGTTGGAATGAGGGTGACAACGGCATACTAAACTATACAAGAGCCTACAAGATTCAACCAGGAACAGGTTGGTTTGTTCCCCCGGGTATTTTGCATGCTCCGGGTTCCTTAGTTACTTATGAAGTCCAGTGGGCATCGGATGTGTTTGCTATGTTTCAATCTCTGCTCGAGGGTAGACCAGTGCCATGGGATCTTCTGGTAAAAGATGTTCCACCTGAGAGACATCAAGACCTTGATTTTATTATTGATACAATTGATTGGCCGGCAAATGTTGATGAGCGCTTTAAAGAAAACCATTATCTGGAGCCGGTACCTGTAGCTAACAGGAAGAGCGAAGGATATCAAGAAAGATGGATTGTTTATGGGACAAAAGATTTATTTAGTGCAAAAGAACTGATTGTATCCGCAGGCAACAATGTAACCATAAAAGATAACGGTGCTTATGGATTAGTTGTAGTACAGGGTCACGGAACCGTTGGCAAACTAGCTGTAGAGTCTCCCACGATGATCAGATACAGGGATTTGACCCATGATGAGTTGTTTGTTTCGCTTGAAGCAGCAAGAAACGGGGTAACCATTACAAACAATGGCCATGAGAACTTAGTAGTTTTAAAGCATTTTGGCCCCGGGACAAATCCGGATGCCCCGCTAATCGGGGACGACGTCCTCAATTAGGGATTTTACCTTAAATGGTTTCCCATTTTTTATAAAGACCTTGGATACTCGAGGTTTGTCAACCATACAGATGATTTCATAATTAATGGTTCCGGTTTTTTCGGCGATCTCTTCCATAGATATGTTTTTTCCCTCCTGCCTACCCCAGAGAACAACTTCCTCGCCTACTTGTACTCCAGGGATGTTCGTCACATCTATCATGCATAGATCCATGCAAATTCTTCCAATTATAGGAGCTCTTCTTCCTCTAACCAGGACTTCTCCTGTGTCAGAAAGAAGCCTGGGATAGCCATCTGCATATCCCACCGGTAAAGTGGCCACTGTGGTCTCTTTGATTGTAGTGTATGCCCTTCCATAGCCTATGCTTTCACCGGTACCCACCTTCTTTATGAAAATGATCTTTGTCTTAAATTTCGCCACTGGCTTCAATTTGATGGTCCTTTTGGCGAGAGGTAAAGGAAACAGTCCGTAGATAGTTATGCCTGGTCTTACTATGTCCAGATAGGTATAAGGTAGGTCAAGAATAGCCGCACTATTTGCCATATGCTTGAGAGGAACGTGTATGTCTTCTTTTTCCAGTTCGTTTACTACTCTTTTATACTGAGCAAACTGCAGCTTGGTATAGCTCTTATCTTCCTCATCAGCGGCAGCAAAATGGGTATAGAGACCTTCGATCTCAATATTATTCATTTTTTTTACTCTTTTAATAAAGTCTAAAGCCTCCTCTGATTTAATTCCTAATCGTCTCATACCTGTATCAATCTTTATGTGAATTCTGGCATTTTTTTTATATTTTACGGCAGCCTGAGATAATGCCTTGACGGTCTGAAGATCACAGATAGTAGGAACAAGATCATAAAAAAGAAGGAGATCTATCTGGTCTTCCGGAGTAAGTCCCAGGACCAGAATGAGAGCTTCAATACCTGCCTTGCGTAATATTATCCCTTCCTCTAATGCCCCAACTCCCAACCAGGTGGCACCACTTTCTAAAGCTACCCGTGATATTTCGATGGCATCATGTCCATAAGCATTCGCCTTGACTACAGCCATGATTTCAGAGTTCTTTCCCGCTATTCTTCTTATAGTTTTGATATTGTGAGTAACAGCATCGAGATCGATCTCCAACCATACTCGTCCTAAATTATCCACCCACAGACCCTTTCTTTTTCTTTATTGTGCCGCCCTTTTCATAGCTAGTTCTATCATTCTCCTAAGTAGCTTTGGGAATTCGTAACCAGCCGCAAGTGCGGCTTTTGGGAGAAGACTTGTCGCCGTCATTCCTGGATTGGTATTAGCCTCTAAAACATAAAGATTTCTATCTTCTTCAATTAACATATCAATCCTGGCCACAATATCTAGATTTAAAGCCTTGAAAGCCTGAAGTGCCAGTAGTTGAGCTTTCTCATATAGCTTTTTCGGAAGCCTGGCCGGGACAATATATTGTGTCTGTCCCTCGGTATATTTTGATTTAAAATCATAAACTCCCCTTTTGGGTACTATTTCTACAACTGGTAGGGGTTCTAAGTCAGATCCCAGTCCCAAAATTCCCACTGTTACCTCTGTTCCTCTCAAATATTTTTCCACAAGCAAACATTTCCCGTATTTCATAGATTCTTTGATTGAGGATTTTAGGCTCATTTTTTCGTTGATTACCTTTAAGCCCACACTCGAACCTTGCAGAGCTGGCTTCAAAACCATCGGGAGACCAAGTTCTTCCCCTAGTTTTTTAATGAAATTATCTAAGTATCCTTCTCTGGTAATTTCGTCTTGAGAAATCACCTTCCAGGGCGGGGTTGGAATGCTCTCACTTTTAAATATTTTTTTAGCCATTACTTTATTTAAAGCTAAAGCACTACCTAGGACGTCCGGCCCGGTAAACGGTATTCTCATCAGTTTGCACACGGCCTGAATTGTTCCATCTTCCCCCCATCCTCCATGTAAGGCAAGGACAGCCACATCAATTTTTTCCCTTTCAATTTTTTTTAGCATCTTGCGATCGACATCCATCTTTACCACATCTAACCCTTCATCTTTTAAGGTTTTGTATATCGCCTGCCCACTTTTCAAAGAAACTTCACGCTCTTCCGATTCTCCTCCGCACAAGATGCCTATTTTTTTGCCGGCCAATGACATCTGTGGTCTCCTTTTGTGTTTGCCTCTCCAGCTCTCTATATTGTAGCAGTATTTTGAAGATTTATACGCTTATCGAGGGACTTTCCCCAAGATTATTTTTGTTTATTCTTCGAACTCAATTCTCTTCTTCTAAGGAAGTTTAAACCTCCCCAGAAGGATGGTGGGGTCATGGCCCAAATTGAGATTACTTTTCCTCTTCCAGTATTCTTAAACCTATGGGGAATACGGCTCTGAAAATAGATACTGTCACCCTCTTTTAGACAATATCTTTCCTTTCCTAATCTCACCTCTAACTCACCCTTGATGACATATCCACATTCCTCCCCACTGTGCGTTATCAGTTCATTTTCCTCATTTTTTTCCTCTTCTGGCTCAATCTCCACCAACAAGAATTCAATTTTCTTGTTTGGGTCTGGTGAAAGTAGTTGATAAATGACGTGAGAACTTGAAAATATAGTGGTCTTCTTTCTTTGCTTTTTTTTCATCACCGGCCAGGGCTTAAGAGTGGCTTCTGTAAAAAAAGATGCAATGGGTACTTTTAAAGCACCTGAAATTTTCATTAGGCTGTTAAGAGAGGGACTAATGAGATTTCTTTCTACCTGACTGATAAGGCTACTGGTTAGGTTGGTCTTTTTAGATAATTCCTTGATACTCATATTCCTTGCCAGCCGGAACTCTCTTATAGTCTTTCCGATTTTCATCTTATTTAGTCACCTCTGAGCATTTTATTGAAAAATTAAGTTTAGATTAATAATTTAATATATAATAAAATAACCTGGGAAAATGTCAAGTCCGTTTGTCCAATTTCAGGAAAAAGGTGGGTAGCCGCAGGCTTTAGCCTGCGGAAAACTGCCCAAAATAGCAGAACCTAAACGTTGCGACTACCGTACTTTGCCACGCAAGCGCAGGTGCTTGCAAAGACAAATTAGGCAAAGACGGGCAGGAATTTAATCTGGTAGGAGAAATTAGGCGTGAGACAAGATAAAAATTTTTCAAGCCTGAAAGATAGACATTTCGTTTCTTAACTTATCTTTCTACCAAAGCTTCCTCTATAGCCTCTCTGAAGGCACTAGCTCCATCTTTAATAGCTTCTTCGGTAGTGATAAGAGGAGGACATGTTTTGATAGTAGCTCCTCCAAAACCAACGGGTGCGAAAAGCATTAGTCCTTTTTCCACAGCGTTTTCGACTATCTTGGAAGCCAGTTCTCCATCGGGCTCTTTGCTTCCATTTCTTACAATATGAACTCCATATACCAATCCCTTACCGTAGACTGCTCCAATAATATGGGAAAAATCTTTTCTGATCTCCTCAAGCACATGAAAAAGAAATTCTCCTACTTTCTCGGCTCTTTGTGCAAGATTTTCTCTCTCGATGATTTCTAAATTGGCAAGAGCTGCAGCTACACACACAGGATTACCAGTGTGGGTACTAGTCATACTCCCAGGAGGGTATAAATCCATTACTTCCTTCCTGCCTATGACAGCTGATAGAGGTAAAGAAGAGGTAATCCCTTTTCCGCAGCAAATTAAGTCAGGAATCACCTCATAATGTTCAAAACCAAACATCTTTCCTGTTCTTCCAAACCCTGCCTGTATTTCATCAAATATTAGAAGTACTCGATTTTCTTTACACCACTGAGCTAATTTTTTTACATATTCTTTGGGCATGAAACAGGCTCCACCACCCTGGTAAGTCTCACTGATTACTCCAGCAATCTGATCTGGAGTTACACTTTTTTTCTTGAGAGTCGTTTCAAACACTTTAAAACTTCTATCTTCACATCGAAAATCTCCCGGGAATGGAACCTGGTGAAAATTGGGATCTAAATTTACAATCCAACTTTTTAAAGAGGGAATTCCCCCTATCATTTGAGCTCCTAAAGTTCGTCCATGAAAAGCACCTTCAAAAGAAATAATTCCTATTTTTTTATTTCCTTCTATTTCTTGTCCCCAAGTCTGAGCTAATTTTATAGCACATTCCGCTGCTTCCGAACCAGTAGTCAACAGAAAGACCTTATCTAGGCCTTCTGGGGCAAGTTTTGACAATTTCTCTACCAAACGGGCTCGAAGTTCGCTGGGAAAACAATAATTATGTAACAGTCCGTGGTTTACCTGATTTACAATAGCTTCTTTTATCTCTTCTCTTCCATGACCAGCCGAGGCAACCAAAACTCCAGAGCTCCAATCCAGCCACATATTGCCATACTTATCGTACACCTGAATCCCTTCAGCCCTATTCCAGACTACCGAAGGTTGTCCCCCCATAGAATTGGGCTCATATTTTCTTAGATCTTTTAGAATCTTCATTGAATCTGACACAGGTATTTTAGTGACTATCCGCCTATAAGCAGTATCTACTTTCTTAACTAATTTCGGCTTCAAATCATAAGTTTTTCCTACCATTTTTGCTCTCCCATTTTCTGTAAATTATCACAAAATGCTGACAGAACTTCTCCTTCTCACTTATCGCAAGGTTGACAAAGTGTTTTCTTTCACTTGGCTGGTCAAGGGATTAAATCATTCTCTCTATCCACAAAAAAGAAAGGCAAGATCCTTACTTTATTGCTCCCAGGGTTAAACCTCTTACCAGATATCTCCGTAGCAACAGGGCAAACAACATTACAGGAAGATAAATGACCACGGAAGTGGCGCACAATTTTCCCCAGAGAACCATTCTATCAGTAATAAACCCGGCCGCCGCAACTGGTAAAGTCTTTGCCTCAATATTGGTGAGGATCAAGGCAAACAAAAACTCATTCCATGAAAAAATAAAGCAGAGGACTGCAGAAGCTGCTATTCCCGGCGCCGTCAAAGGTAGAACAATTTTGCAAAAAGCACCGAAGCGGGAACAACCCTCTATCATTGCAGATTCATCTAGGTCTTTAGGAATCTCATTAAAAAATCCTCTCATCATCCAAATTACAAAGGAAAAGTTAAAAGTCATATACGCAATTATCAAAGCTACCCTCGTGTCAATCAGGTGAAGAGTCTTGAAAATTAAAAACAGTGGCAAAATAACGGAGATAGGAGGAGCCATTCTGGATGTTAAAAAGTAGAAAGCCAGATTCTCGCCTCCCGGGATTCTGAATCTTGAAAAGGCATAAGCTGCTGGTACGCCAACGGCTAACGAACAAATTGTACTGACACTGGCAATAATAAAACTGTTCCAGAGTGCTTTTCCAAGATGTTTTTCTAGAAAAATAGAGACGTAATGTTCCCCGGTGGGTCTGAACCACCAGCTTGGGGGCATCTTTGGTATAAGAATGTCAGGTTTAACGGATGTAAGTACAGTCCATACTACGGGAACTGAGAAAAAAACCACAATTATTGCCACAAGAAAATACCGGACTACTCCCCAGATATGTTGAGCGCTCATTTTTTCCTTAGAGATTGTCATCGAGCTCCTCGGAACAGTCTAATGAAAACATTAGCTAAAAATATAATTATTGCCAACAAGATTATAGACAATGCAGCCGTCCGCCCCATTTGAAAGAACTTGAAACCTCTAATGTAGGCAAAGAAACCGAAGACAGATGTAGCAGAACCCGGCCCCCCATACGTCATAACAAATATTTTGTCCACAAATCTCAGTCCATCTATGGTTCTTAGCAAAAGCCCTATCAACAATACAGGCTTTAAGGTGGGCAAAGAAATATATCTTTGGATTTGCCACCAAGAGGCACCGTCAACTTCACTTGCTTCTGTTAGCTCCTCAGGAATCGCCTGCAGACCTGCAAGGACTATTAATACGATGAATGGCGTCCATTGCCAAATATCTGCCAGTATTACAGAGAAGAGAGCGAGCCTCGGTTTTACTAACCAGGGCTTACCGGATAGTCCTATCAAATTAACCATATAATTAGCAAGCCCCCACTCGGCATTAAAGATCCATCTCCAGATTAGGCCAGCTATCACCGGACACATGATCATAGGGAACAAAAGAAGTCCCCTCACTACTGCTTTACCTCTGAATTCACTGTGTATTAAAAAAGCAATGGCTAATCCTAAAATGAATTCAAATCCAACACAGGTAACCAAATAAATTCCAGTAACTCTCAAGGAATTCCAAACGTCCGGATTTCTAAAAATTCCGAGATAGTTTTGGCCGCCCACAAAATGTTTGCCCCTGAAAGTAGTTAGATTCCACTCGTGGAAGCTAAGGAGGACATTATAAATAAATGGATATACTGTGATAGTGGCCATCACTATAAAGGCGGGCAAAAGGTAAAAAAAAGGTTCAATCTTCTTTCTATTTACCATGACACTATTTATACCCTACTCTTTCCTCACAGCTTTTGTAAAATCTACACTTCCGCTTGCTCGTCAACATGCCACGCCTCTCCTCGAGGAGAGTTAGCTATCCTGCAGTATTGCTTAAAACTTCACAAAAATCTTTTCCTCATTAATGTAAAGCTGTAATTTAAATTATTGAAAATCCTATACGGCAAAAGCAATCATGAGAGGGTCTACCAAAAATAGTTTGGGTAGGTGAAACTATTTTTAATTAATTTACCAGTAATTTTCTATTCTTCTCTCATACGAAATGATGAAATTATCATTACAAATTTTAAGAACCAAATCAAGAATTTATATGGAGTGAGAGAAGGAGCAAAATTACTCCTTCTCTCTTTTCTCCTTTAATCAATCTCTACTTATAATACCCTGCTTCTCTCATAAACTGCTCGACTTTCCTTGCCGCGTCGTCTAAGGCTTTCTTAGGTCCTTTTTGTCCAGCAAAGGCCGCTGAAAGCTCCTCGGCAATTATCTGATCAACAGTGGCCCATTCAGGTATAAGAGGGACTGTTCTTCCCGTTAGCTGGCAGCCGTCTTCTATGTCTCCCTCTCCAGAAGGATACATCTCTTCCACTTCTGGATCATCCCATGTACTCATCCTTTGGACAGTAGCACCTTTCAAAGTCACTTCTTTTGCTCGTTGGGAAGACAAAGCCCAAGTAAGAAACTTAAATGCAGCTTCTGGATTTTTTGCCTGCTTAGGTATACTTGCCACAATTCCCCCTACTAAAGGATGTCTCTCACCAGCGTATACCGGAGGCGGTGCACAGTCGAATTTTCCTATGATCTCCGACTGTTTCCTAGCAACTGAAGCTAGATCTTGCCATGTCCAAGCTAAGGCTGCCCTTCCCTGCATGAAGGATGTCCAACATTCCGTGATGTGATAAGCTGCTACTCCTGGAGGAGCCACTTTACCTAATGCTAAGTACATTTCAAGCGCTTTTACTCCAGCCGGGCTATTAAAGGTTGGTTTGAAGTCTCTGTCGAAGAACTCGCCTCCGTAAGTCCACAAATATCCAGACCAGTCATAGCAAATTCGAGGACGCTTTGCTGGCATGGTAAACCCATAAACTTTCTTGTCTGGATTATTTAATTTTTGAGCGTATTCGAGTAATTCATCTAACGTATCAGGTGGTTTTGCATTTCCAAATGGATCAACGAGTCCCGCTTCTTTCACCAGATCTGTTCGATAGTAGAGAGGTCGGAATCCTGCTATCCATGGAATTCCCCACGTCCCGGCGGGTAATCCCCAGCGGTTACCAGCAGGATATCTACCGGAATAGTAGGTTCCAAAGAAATCACCAGGATAGTTAAAGTCCATCGGTGTCAAATCAGGATCTTTGAGAAACAAATCGAGATTGACTAACCAGTCTCTTTTGGCAAATTCTGGCGTCCACATTGAATCATACCAGAGCATGTCGTACTTAGCTACTTCACCTATAAAGGTGGTCTTTAGCTTTTCATACATTACACCAAACGAGATGTCGTCAAACTCAATCTTTATCCCTGTTTCTTCAGTGAACCTGGGTACCAGCGTTTTGAAAGCGTCTGCCCATTGACTTGCCTGATTTGCTACTTTAATTGTTACACCGGCAAATTTCTTTTGAGCAGTGTATCCTACAACAGAAAATGTTACTAGCACCAAAATAACCGCCAGCGTAACAGCCGTTAAAACCTTACTACTCTTCATGACTTTTCTCCTCTTGTCAGTGATTCATCCCTTTCTTACCAGATTTAAAACCCGCTTTTTCACCCCCTTTCTTGAGCTTAATCGCAGATCGTCCCACTAGAGCTTCCGTCCAGGGATTGAAGACGAAAGGCATTATCTCTTAAATCCATACACATTGACAGCGTTTTCTCCAAGGATCAGTTCTTTATCCCCTTGACTGAGAAAATCACAATTCTTCTTTATGAGATTTAAGGTTTGCCTATAGTCGCATACCTGCAAAACAGTTGGAAAATCCGATCCCCAAATCATCCTTTCCGAGCCTATCTCCCCATAAGTTACTTCAATGATCTTCTGTGCGCGTGGATAGGGATATTCCTCCTCCTCGCATAAAAGGGGCAAGCATGATATCTCAAACCAGACATTCGGATATTCTGCTAGCTCCAATGTCTGTTGCAATAGTGGAAAAGGATACTCTTGATTACTATCCCAAAGTCTACTCACACCGAGATGAAGGACAATAACTCTCAAGTCAGGGAAATTTCCAACCAATTTTCTCAGTTGTTTTATTTGGAAACAATAAGGATTCTCTGTCTTATCCCAACCCAGATCGAGAGCTAGGAGAAGATTCTCTTGTAACATTTTTTCCCAGATAGGAAAATATTCTTCGCCATCTAACCAAAAAGGTACGTCCGGTACTTCAAACTTTACTCCGCAAAATTTAAGAGCGTCAGTGAGATACCTAATCTTATCCAGGGCTTTCTTATCCCGAGGATCGATCAATCCAAAACCCTTGAACTTGTCCGGATATTTTTCTAGCACTTCTGCTACATATTCGTTATGTACTCCATAGACAGGTGCCTGCATGAGCACAGCTTTGTCGACTCCGATCCAGTTCATGTACTCCAGTACCAATTCAGGAGAAGTGCTCATATTGACAAACGACGGAGGCATCACTCTTTCTATACCTTTTCCCTCAATCCTTATCTTTCCGTATCCTTCGCCTTTTACCGGTGTTACTCCGTGCCGGGCACCACACCAGACAGGAATTACATGCATGTGGGAATCTATTATCATGATATGACCTTCCCAGATAAACTCTCGTCTAACACTTCTAGGGTAGCTTCTCGAGCGTTTTCAAGATGTTGTACTAAAAGTCTCCTGGCTTCTTCCTTCTTTTTGTCCAATAAAGCTTTTATTACTGCGGTATGCTCGTCTATATCCTGATCTATCCTTTTATGCATTTTCTGGGATATTCGAGCAAAGTCATAGATTCGATAAAATAACTCTTGGGCCCTTTTATTATCACAATTCCTTACGATCTCTAGATGAAATCCTTCATCAATTTTGAGAGATTCCTTTTCTCTCCTTTTACTATTGTTAGTTCCCCTTAATCGTTCAAAATCTCTATAGATTTTTTTTAATTTTGTGGGATCCATCTTCTCTATTGCTGTATCAATAGCATAAGATTCAAGTAATATACGTAGATCATAAATTTCCTTAAGATCTTTTTTAGTTAACTTAATTACGAAATAACCTCTTCTGGGTAGGAGTTTGACGAGCCCCTCATGGGTTAACTTAGCCAGAGCAACTCTCACCGGCGTTTCACTTACGTCAAATTCCTCGACTAATTGCTGAATATCGATCTTTGTACCTGGTTCCATAGAGACCTCAATAATCCTATCTCTCAAAACAGAGTATATTTGATCCACAAGACTTCTGCTTACTACTTTTTGCATTCGTTCTTCTCAGAATTTTTGGTTTGTTATGTATTATATCTAATCGCGATTTTCTGTCAACAATATTCTATAAAAAATAGTCTATCAGTCAAGTCCAATTTTTGGGCTAGAAAAATTGAAAGTAAACTTAGGCCTTAAGATAAACCAGGCAGTATTTCAAAAAAGATCAAGAGCTTTTTGATTTGGAAATGGAAAGGATGTAAAGGAGATTTGTCCTATACGGGATATCGGAGATAGAGATTGCCAAAAGAGGGGTAGTTTAGAGAGCAGAGAAGATAGGCTTTAAGGAGGCCTCAAGGGGGCTCTCATTCCCATCATTCCCATCTTAAAGCGGGCCATCACCACCAGTTGGGCGGGAGCATCCTTCATATTGGAAACTATCTGGTACTGAGTGACGGCCTCGGCAAAGCTACCTTCTGCTTCGTAGATGTTGCCTAAAAGAAAATGGGAAAGGGGACTTTTTGGGTCTATTTTCAATGCC
Source organism: Candidatus Aerophobetes bacterium Ae_b3b (assembly GCA_005223085.1). GTDB lineage: Bacteria > Aerophobota > Aerophobia > Aerophobales > AE-B3A > AE-B3B. The sequence goes on from NJBP01000001.1 coordinate 12,987, forward strand.
TCTTTCACATCGGTAGCTGCTTTATCGAATTTTCCTCCTTGAAAGTAGACCATTCCCCGAGCATTATAAAAATCTATTTTATGGGGATACGAACTCTCACCTTTCTTGAAGTAATGGGCAGCTTTTTCTACGGTTTTTTTGTCTTGGTAGAGAATCCCTAGCATGAGGTAAGTATAACCATCTTCAGGATTAAGTTTCAAGGCTTTCTCATAGGCCTGGATAGCATCATCTATTCTTCCTTCCCCATAGAGCTTACTACCTTCTTCTTGATAAATTGTAGCCGGCTGGGGTTTTGGAAAGACCTTCACCATGACGATATAAGCAGCTACCAGGATACCGACAGCAATTCCTCCTCTCACAGCCAACCTTCTAATGCGTAAAGATCTTCTCTTTCTTATTAGCTCATCCAGATACCACCACCAGTGAGAACGGGGAATTTTTCTTTCTTCTCGGTAGGGTAGGGGAGCAATAGAGCTGGTTAGACTTCTGAATATAGGCTTTGGTTTATCTTTTATGATCTGATCAAGGCTATCAAGTCTTGATTTTTCTACCGAAAGATCGGTTCCCCTTCTCTTTAACCTACCGGAAAGCATTTCGATCTCGTCCCTTAAAATTAGAATTTTCAGGATGTCTTTGGAAAACTCATCAATATTAAGCAGATACTTTTTGTACTGCTCAACCATCTCTCTTAGATCAGTCAAGGTCATCTTTTTGTCGGTTATTCGGTTTTCTTTAGTTATTTGACCTTCACTCATTGTGGTTTAGACAGCCTTTTTCCAAAATCCCTGGCTTCTGATAGCTTCTTGATACTCTGAAAAGCAATGACAATCGAGCCCTTTTCCTCCAATAATTTCATAATTCTCTTCAGGGCTTTACTCACGCCAAATAGTTTGGGAATAACGAAGACAGCTATTTTTTTACCCTCCAGGCCGGAACATTTCTTAAGATAAGAGGCAAGTGGTTCAGAAAATTTGCCTCCCCAAGAGCCAAGAACAGGGCTGCCCACATAGACGAGATCGTAGATAAATAGACTCTCTGCCCGGGCCGATTTTTCTGCCTTCACTTGGTGTACTTCATGTCCCATAGCTTGGATACTTGAGGAGAGAGCCTGGACGACGGCTTCCATACCTTTTGATTCACCTGAATATATTATGATCGTTCGCAAGATTACCTCCCTATTTTTGCAAGATGATTCCCTGGCTTCTTAAATTTATGATGAGCTTCCACCTGGGAAACAAAAGTCCTAATTTTGTTCAAATAATTAGCCTGGTGAGAGCCGTCGTAGGAGAGATTAAGAATAGGAAAGTTAGCATAGTCTTTTTCTATTTGGGTACTCAGAGCCCAGGTTATATTTCCTGGCATACAAGTAAAGGGCATTACGTTAACTACTCCATCTCTTTCTCTTTTTATGGAATGTAGGGTTTTCCCTACCGTTAGAATAGCTTCTCCTCTCAAAGACCTATTCAGGTATTTTTCCCCTAACTGGAGGATTTCCTCGATATGTGGCTCCTCAAATCCTTTTATTATATCTTTGAAAGGCTCTTCCAGCCTTTTTTCTATTATTTCCTGAAATAGGTTTTTTATTCTATTGATAATAAATCCTATTAGATTTTTTTCTTTCCAAATGAGCTCTTTATGCATCTGGTTTGTATACATAAACCATTCTCTCATCGAAGCAAGCTCTACTTTTACTCCCAATCTTTCTAACTCATTTATGATAAATATATTGCTATAAGGATTATGTCTTACATATATCTCTCCTACGATAGTTACCACTGGTTTATCTCTATTCTCCGTTTTTACCTTTCCCAAAGCATTCGCTGCTTCCTGCATTAGATTCTTGAGACCTCTTCCCTGGCTGATTAGCTTGCAGATTCTATTTCTATATTTTAGATATAATCTATCCGTCTCTCCTTTGTTTACTTCATCTGCTCTTATCAATCTTTGAGCTTTGCGCAGTATATCTATAGCAGCAATTCCTTCCCAGGCAAGTTTGGTAAATTTTACTCCGTAACCACCATAGCTATTCTCTGAGTCAAGGGAAATAATAGGGATATCACTATAACCTAATCTTTTTAAGACTTGTTCTTGAAAGGTGCGGTACTGACCAAATCGACAGGGTCCCTGGGCTGTACCCATAAAGAAAGCTATTTTTTTTGCCTTGGCACCATTTTCATTTATTACCTTAAGCATATCTCCCGTGGTGAGGATACAAGGATAGCATTCTCTACCCGTGGTATATTTTTGCCCCTCCCGCAGGGATTCCAGATCACTTATAGGCATAACTTCCGCCATTTTTCCCAGAGCCTCCAGGGCAGCTTTAAGGGCATAGGAGTGATCATCCATATAAGGAATATAGATAGTTCTTTCTTCATCTTTTAGGATGGAAAGCGTAGATTTTCTAGAAATCTTTCTTTGATCAATCTTCCTATTTTGAATACTATCGAGAAAAGCTTCCAGTCGGGTTATAATACCAGCTTCAGCACTGTGTTCGTCAACCTGGAGTTCCAGAAAAGGTCTATCCATCTCCTCAGTGAAATCTTTGGAGATAAAAGAATCTGGCCCACAACCAAAATTGGTAATATAGATAGGATAGAGATTGTCCGTTTCCTTTATTCGCCTGGCAGCGGCAAGAATTCTTTGGCCATATCCCCAGTACATATTAGGATAATCTTCGGAGATTAGAGAAGGGTCTAAATCCAGAAAGTCTATAGGGATGGCTAACATTTCCAGTTCTCTCATTTTTTCCACTATATCTAGATTAAGTCCGGGATCGCAGCCGTTATAGGGTCGGGAAATGACTACAAAGCCTTTTTGTCCTCCTAGATTATTTAATACCTCTCTACCTTTCTTTTTTAAATCCTCACTAAACTGATATTGCTTTTTTTGAGCTACTTGAATAGCTTTTTTAATTCTAGAAGTATCCTCACTTAGAAGACTACCCACTTTTCTTAATGCTTTATCTATACCTTCTCCGAAAGATATCTTTGGTTCCAGAAATTTGACAGAGTAATTTTCTCTTTTGATAGTTGCATTAATAAAGTAGGGAAGACTTTGAGACCAGGGACAGTTGTAGGTTCTTTTTAATCGAGAGTCTCTTTCTTCAAAATCAATTATGCTGGGCAAGAATATATAATCTAATTTTTTTTCTAAGAGGTTCAAGACATGCCCATGAGCTACTTTCAGGGGAAAGCAGGTTTCGGTAACTACTATTTCTATTCCTTTATGAATGGTGGTGTCGTTAGTTCTATCTGATAAGATTACCTTATAACCGAGCTCAGTGAAAAAGCTTTCCCACAAGGGGAAAAATTCGTAAGTGTGAAGGGCACGCGGTATTCCAATCTTCTTTCCCTTTACTTTTCTTTTTTCTCTACCAAAAAGAAGTTTATCCCTTTCTTTAAATAAATTGGGAATTCCCTTGGTCTTTTTTCTTCCTTCCTTGCCGCTATATTTGTCACATCTATCTCCATAAGTTAAGGGTTTTTCTTTTCCCTCAATCCAGACCTGATTTACCTTGCAATGATTAGGACAATCTTGACATTCAAAGGAATCCATTCGGTAAGTGGCCTCGCTCAAGGCAAATCCTTTGAACTTGCTTTTACCTTTTGTCTCTTCCATAGCTACAATAGCTGCTCCAATGGCACCTAGAACCTCATTATGGGGTGGAACAGTTATTTCTTTTTCTAGTATCTTTTTAAAAGCAGCTACCACAGATTTATTGCAGGCTGTTCCTCCTTGAAAAAAGATATTATTTCCTATTTTTCTATTCTCTACCACTTTATTTAAATAGTTATAGGCTACCGAGTAAGCTAATCCGCCTACCAAATCGGGAACAGGGAATCCTCTTTGGAGGTGCTCAAATAGAGCTGACTCCATAAATACAGTGCATCTATCTCCCAAGTCAGCCGGGCTATCACTGGAGAAGGCTATCTGTTCAAACTCTTTTTTGATATTTATTTCCAATTTCTCAGCCTGTTCTTCCAAAAAAGAACCTGTTCCTGCTGCACAGGCTTTATTCATGGTAAAGTCTACAATTACTCCCTTTTCCAGGCTGATGAACTTGGAGTCCTGACCCCCGACCTCGAAAACTGTATCTACATCCGGGTCTACATTCAAAGCTCCCCTGGCCTGGGCAGTGATTTCGTTCTTAATTACATCTGCTCCTACAAAGGCGCCAATCATATATCTACCTGAGCCGGTGACCCCAACTCCCCTGATGCGAACCTTTCCCTCTACTTTGTTTTTAACTTCTCTTAGACCGTCTTGCACTACTTTAATGGGTTTTCCCGCTGTGGGCAGGTAGCTCTTAGCTAAAAGATGCCTTTTTTCGTCTATTACCACCACATTTGTACTTACCGAGCCGATGTCGATTGCTAGATAAGCATCTATTAATTGACCATCTTTTAGTAGTTCACGATTTTCTTTTAGCGAAGATACCTCTTTTTCCCTATGGTCCAAGGAAAGTTTAGGCAAAGCTTCCTTTTCCTGGATGAGGGAGATTTCTTTTTCTAAATTACTCTTATCAAATGGTTTCAGCTCCGTTTTTTCCCTTAAAGCTAAAGCTGCTCCCAGGGCTCCTATGGAATAGTAGTGTTTAGGAACAGTTATATCTTTCCTTTTTAAAACTTTCTTAAACGCTAGTAACATAGCCTCATTGGCAGCTACACCCCCCTGAAAGGAAATAGGACCGCTAAGGTCTTTACCCCGGGCGATGTTACTTTTATAACTTCTTGCCAGAGCCTCACATAATCCCATAGTTATGTCTGGATTGGGAGTTGCTTTCTGCTGCAGATGAATCATATCTGTTTTAGCGAAGACAGCACATCTAGCAGCAAGGCGAGCAGGATTAGTTGATTTCAAAGCCTCCTCGGCAAATTCCCCCTCAATATTCAGCTCCAGTCTTTTGGCCTGTTGATCTAGAAAGGATCCAGTGCCAGAAGCACAGCTTGAGTTCATACCAAAATTCTTGACTTCTCCTCTTTCGTTTATCTCGATAAACTTAGCATCACATCCTCCAATATCAATGACTGTTCTTATCTCAGGATGAAGGTGGTGGATCCCCTTAGCCTGAACTATTATCTCTTCCAGATAGGGTAGATTCCATTTTTTGCTTAGATACTCTCCGTTAGAACCGGTGATAGCTATATATTGAAAAGAATATTTTTTGACTATTTTCTTTACGATTTCCCTGGCTACCTCTAGAGGCTTACCATTATGACGCTGGTAATCTTCCTGGTGAACAATTTCTCCCTTTTTATCTATGAGGATTGCATTTACGCTGATAGAGCCTAGATCGAGTCCCAGAAAATACTCATCCTTGTTCATGGATTTTTCTTTTCCCTGAAATTGTTGTCTTGAGATATATTTTTTTCCCTTATCGGACCTGCCTCATAGCTTAGAAGTCCTATTATTTATCCTCGAAATTTAGCATAAGAAAGTAGTATGTCAAGCACCTTGCTAGTTTTCTAGTAAGTATTCAGTGAACCCCGTCATTTTTGGTAGTCGCCGGTAGCCGCAGGCTTCAGCCTGCGCAAAATCCTAGCCTGCACACCCTAAAGGGTGCGGCTACCCTGAAAATTCAATGTGACACGGCGTTTACTGAGCAACTACGTTTTCGGAGACGTGTATTTCATAGTCTTCAACTTGGATGGTTTACCTGAATGTGAAGATGGAGGTACGTTCGATAAGGTTTTTGTTTAATTCAATAGTTCTTCCGGGGGACCCAGTTGTTGAGTCTAGTGAAGAAATGATGAGTTCAACTGGGTATCTATTTTTCTTGATTTGGAATAAGTAACTTCCTGTTCTTTTTTCTTCCGGGTATACGCTGAAGAGGAAGGGTCTTGGAATCTCCGAAGCTCGGTGCTCAGGATATACATAGTTTTTCTCATCTTTTAGGAATACTTGGGGGTGGCAGCTCTTTACATCGGTGCCAACATTCTCAAACGTTAGGTTTATCAGAGTAAATGCATAACCTTTTCTTGGCTTTATTGATAAACTATCTTTAATCAATTCTTTTGATATCTTTATGAAATTGATCCTCAAGGCGAAGTCGCCAATTTTTATGAGTTGGGTTGAGTGATCAATTCCTCCATTAGTCGGAAGATTCTCCCTGGAGCCGGGAGAGGAAAAATAAAACAGAGTAAGCGGAAGGAGGCTAAAAATGACGAAAAAGATGATAGGGATAAGCAATATCTGAAGGACTGTTCTGCTGCGCCAGGAAAAGGATCTTTTTTTAAAAGAAGGCATCTTGTTTAGAGTTTATATCCTGTATTTCTTAAAAACTTTTTGCGCGCCTTAACATCGGCTTCTCTTTCAACTCCTTTTGAGTGAAATCCATCGATAACTCCCATGACTCCTCGACCTTGTTTTGTCTCGGCTATCACTACTTCGACTGGATTTGCAGTGGCGCAGAATATGGAGCAGACCTCAGGGCAATCTTTAATTGAGTTAAGTACATTAATGGGAAATGCTTTTTTTAATAGCACCACGAAAGTGTGTCCAGCTCCCATAGCACTGGCGTTCTTGACGGCTACAGATCTTAGCTCTTCATCATTTCCTTCTGCTCTTACCAAACAGGGACCCGAGGCTTCACAGAAGGCAAGACCAAACTTTACTTCTGGAACCGAGCTTACCACGGCCTCATAAAGATCTTCTGTTGTCTTGATGAAGTGAGTTTGCCCGATAATGATGTTGGCATCGGCAGGAACTTCCATCTTAACTATCTTTAACTCCATACTCAACCTCCTCAACCCATTTTCTTCAGAGGGGACGACCGATGTTTTCGTAATGACTGGTCTTTTCCGGCCATTTCCACCTTGGCGGAAAGATTCAAAGCGAGGCTATAAAAAGGATTAGCATACCTGCAGGATTCAAGCCATCGCCTCGTAATGCAAGAAAGAGAGTAAACCTGGTTTATGACCCATCTATGGCCTTCCTGCAGCTCGTCTTCCGTCATCAGTTTGGGACGAAACATTACATGAGTCCCATCTCCGTGAGACCAATTAGTATCAAGAATTCTTTCCTCAAGGAGGAGTCTTTGATAGAGTCTGGTCTTGGGAATGGGGGTAAGAATAAAAAATATGGGTCGGTCGATTAGACTTTTCTCAATAAACTCTACCGTTCGGGGGAAAATAGAGACATCATCCTTATCAAATCCAAACATGAAGTATCCAATTATGGTGATTCCCTGACCATGTATCTTCTTGATGATTTCTTGGTATCTTTTCACCTTGTTGAAGCTCTTATTTACTCCGTTCAAACTTTTCTGGGACACGGACTCAAACCCCAACCCCATCCGTATACATCCACTTTGAGCAGCCAGTTTTAAGAGCTGGGTGTCATTTACTCTGGCTAAAGAGAAATTGCCAAACCACTTCTTCCGCAGAGGGATTAACTTCTTGAATAAATTTTTGGCATAATCCGGGTTTCCTACCAGGTTGTCATCAGCAAAAGCGAGGTGATCTTTCTTCAGAGTTTTTATTTCTTTTATTACATCTTCAATCGGTCTTAAACGATAACTCCTGCCGAAAAGAGTAGGCATGTAACAAAAATCGCAATTAAAAGGGCAGCCTCGACTGGTTTCGACCATCTCGATAGTGGTAAATCCCTTACATTTCACCAGATTCCTTCGAGGAAGAGGAAGGTCTTCCATCTTCACAGAAGTTTTTGATTGGTAGAATTTCTTTAGCGAGCCTTTTTGAAAATCTTGAAGTAAATCCTTCCAAACCAGCTCTGCTTCTCCGATTACTACACTATCTGCGTGACGGATAGCTTCCTCGGGAAGAATGGAAGCATGGGGTCCTCCCATTACCACAAATTTACTTCTTTTCCTGAACTCATCAGCCATTCTATAGGCCCTGTGTGCATCAGCGGTTAGAAAGGTGAGACCGATAAGATCAGCGTCACTTTCATAATCTATCGACTCTGTTCTCTCATCAGTTATTTTAACCTCAATGCTCGAAGGAGTCAGAGCAGCTAGAATTGGTAAAGTTAAGGTTCGCAGAAATAGTTGCCAGGCTCGGGTCCTCTTATGAGTAACTCTCACCAGCTCAATTCTCATTTGATAAACTGCTCCTTTTCTTTCTATATTTTTCTTCGAGAAATTCCTTTCTCTCTTCTGCCGGCAGTTCTAGGCTGAGGAATTCGGCGTAATGATCTTCTTTTAAATATCTTCTTTTGGTTGAGTTTTCTTAAGGGGAATCTGCTTTTATAGACCTTGTAGGCCACAGTCTTCCTCAATAAAATTTTCTATGGGTTAAGTGATCTATTTCAGGCTGCTTCAGTGGCAAGGATAGCTATAAACTTAGCCAGATCTAGAAGGTCACTAATCCTGACATTTATTCTGTCGTAGTTAAGACCAGGAGGTGTGGGAGTAGGAATCTGGACCAGACTTTGAAGTAATCTTATGATTTCGCCCTGCTTTTCATCCACTGCCCCATTGATTCTCTCCACTACTGACATGGTATTATCCCCTCAATCGATTTTCACTGTTTGTCTATCAATCCTTTTAAGTATAAAATATCTTGAGCCCAATTTCTCCTCTACTGTTGAAATCATCACTCCGTCATGGCCAGCGTAGATCAATTTATCAAATCTATCTAGAAATTGGTTGGAATTAGTGTCCTCATAGAAAACCAAGGTGTGACTGATGGCTTCACCCTCTTCACCGCTGAGGATGAGATCACCTACCTGGAGGTAATCTTCTGAACTACCAATTCTAACCACGGCATCCTCTCCATTCTGGTCAATCAATTTTTCTTCTGAATCTCCTACAAAGGTTCCATCTAGCCTCCTGATTTCAATGCGAAAAGGACTGGAGGCTGCCAGATAATATCTATTCTGATCAACATCTAAGCCGAACGCAACATCGGGCAAGACTGCTCTATTTACCACTTTGCCACTGAGGTTATAAACCAGGACCTCTTTTTTATATACTGGCACGTAGATGAGATTTTCTTTAACGCAAAGGTTGCCTACTGGCACAAAAGAGTCGTAGAGTTTCTCCAGCCTGATTTTCTCTTGTAGATTTCCATCCAGGTCAAAAATATAGAGACTATCTGAGGCGAGTAGGTAGATAGACCTACCTTGATCATCAACTCCTATCCCCTGGGGTCTAAGCTCTCTTTGGGTGGTGTAGATTTGACCATCTAGGGTAAGAGTATGCTCAACCTTTGGTCTGATAATCTTTTCTACCTCACCCTCCAAATTGAGAATCTCTATTTCTCTTTCCAAATTCTTGGTTTCGTTTATGAGAAAAATTTTACCATTCTTCGAGATAGCAATGTCCAGATAATTAGCTGAAGGACTTTCAATATCCCTTTCTGTTTTGAAATTTAGATCAAAAATCTTGATTTTTCCTTTACCACACAGATAGTAAAAACCATTGTGAAAAGAAATTCCTTTTGGGATCCACTCTTCGAAAATATCCAAAGTAGCCAATCTAAAAGTCCTCTCATCTATTGGTTTGGTATAGACTCCTCTGGCCATCTCCGGTGCGGAAGTGTAAGCAAGATTTTTATTTCCCATGGCTCTTAAAGCTGAGATGATCAAATCAGAACATTCGATGGAAATAGGATTGGCCAGGTCGGCCTGATGCTGATCAGGCTTGCCAGCTATTTTGTAGGCGGTACCCCAGCACCAGGGAACTCCTCTGAGAGCCTCCGTATATCTAATCAGCTTGTTTTTATGGTCGGACAGTCGGCTGATTCGATGGAGGGTGGGCTTGATACCTTTATCATAGTCATTGGTTGCCATGCGATGGGGCTGTGAGGGATCCTCTTGGCCAGGAGAAGATATTATCCGACCATGGTAATTTACCTCAACTCTGAATCTGACCGTTCCCACCTCTTTTTTTGGATTAATTATCCATCCTTTTTGAGCTAGAGGTTCTTGTTCATATTCAATGACTGCAAATGCCCGGAACTTACCCTCATGGGGACCCTCGGTGAAGACGTTGGAGTACCATTCGTAGTCTTCTAATTCTGGATGGGATGGTATCATTCTCGGCATAATCCTGTACCAGTTTATCTCCAGAGGACCCCAAAGCTCTTTCTTCCATCTTTTAAGTGATTCGTCAGTGATGGTGTACTTTTTATTACCTATTTTTAACCTCGGGGGTAGAAACCCATCGTCTCCTAAGTAGTGATTTCCTCTGGCATCTTTTACTACAGCAAAAAGATAGATATTCTCATCATAGCTGATGAGTTTACTAGCCTCATCAGGAATATTATAAGAACCGGAGACAATGATGATTTTGTCAAGGAAAGGTGGGTCTTTCTGCGGGAGCGATTTTTCGTGTAGCTTAACCGAGTAAGGTAGCGCTGACTCTGCAGATCCGGCGATGGTGTTCTCATGAACAGATGGTCTTGAGGCGTAAAGTCCCTCTCCTGCCAGAATAATCTGAAGAATCACTAAACCAAAGACTAACAAAGTAGCTTTGTATTTCTCCATCGTTTTTGTAAGACTGAAGACCTTGGATTTAATTAGTTTATCTTATTTATTGAAGGATATTCAGATAATTATAAGCCGACATCATAATAGCAAAATTTTAAGGGAAAATCAAATGGAAAGTATAGTTGATTTTTCCTTAAATTGCCGTATTATAAAAAAATAAAGAAAGATGGACGATAATTTTCTCGGGTGATGGTTGAATGCAAAAGGTAAAGATTTTAAGTTATAAGCCCAAAAAAAGACTGGAAGAGGTACTCAAGGCCCACGGACTCATCGCTAAAAAACTGAAAAATTTTGAAGAAAGGACCGAGCAAATTGAAATGGCCCGGGCAGTGGAGAAAGCCATTCGGAAGAGAAAGCACCTCATTGTGGAAGCTGGTACTGGTATCGGAAAGAGTCTAGCTTATCTGGTTCCTTTTATTTATTGGGCAGTAGAGGAGGGAAAACTGGTGATTGTCTCTACCTATACCAAGACTCTTCAACACCAACTCACTAAAAGAGATCTTCCCTTCCTGAGTGAGGCTTTGGGAGTTGACTTTCGCTTTACTCTTGTGGTTGGAGCTGAGAATTATCTCTGTTTAAGAAGACTGGCGAGAGCTCGGGTTTACGAACTGCTGGATACCGAAAAGGAAGTTAAGGAGCTGGAAAAGATCTTTCGGGCTAAGCCTTACCTGGAAAAAGGCTTAAAATCGGAGCTAGATTTTGAACCGTCACCAAAGGTTTGGGAAAGAGTTTGTCGAGAGGTTGATCTTTGTCTGGGTAAAGAATGCCCTCATCAAAGGAGTTGCTATTATACAGAGGCTAGAAAAGAAGCGTATAGATCACAGGTGTTGGTAGTGAATCATCATCTTTTCTTTGCTCACCTTACCTCAGGCGAAAAAATCCTGCCTCCTTTTGAGGCAGTTGTTTTTGATGAAGCTCACAATTTGGAAGAAGTAGCTGCAAACTCCTTGGGGATAGAGATTTCTCATTTAAGGATAAGGGTTCTTTTAAATTCTATATGCAATCCCCGTAGTCAAAAAGGTCTTGTGTTCAGATTAACTAATCTAAAGGGCAAGGAAAGAGATTTTTTAGCCAAGATGGTTAACGAGGTAAAAATAGCTAACGATAACTTTTTTTCTGAATTGAAGACCAAGTTCAAGAATGAGAATATTAAACAACGAATTAGAACTCCCCAATTTTTGGTTAATCTCCTGGATGTTCCTCTTTCTAATCTTATCTCCGAGTTAAGCTTACTTCAAGATAAAGAAGAGGATGAAGAAAAAAAGCTGGAGATCTCATCCTACCTTCTGCGCTGCCAGGAGACGAAGACTAATCTGAGTAAAATCATTCGGCAAGAAGAAAGAGATTACGTCTACTGGGTGGAGTTTTCCCCTACAAGGAAGGCTGTGAGAGGCGCTTTACGTGCAACTCCGGTAAGTGTCGCCGAGGAGTTAAAGTTGAGGGTTTTTCAGAGGGTAAAATTGGCTGTTCTCACCTCGGCCACCTTGTCCGCAAATAGAAGTTTTAATTATATACGAGAAAGGTTAGGATTGGAAGAAGGGGAAGAGCTTCTTCTTGATTCCTCCTTTGATTATAGCCGTCAGGTTCTTCTTTACATCCCTTCACATATGCCTGATCCCTGGCGGCAGGCGACGTTATTTTCTCTGAGAGCAACAGAGAAGATCAAAAAGCTCTTGGCCATAATCAAGGGATACACTTTCGTCCTTTTTACCAGTTTCCAAATGCTTGATCAGGTTTATGAACTACTTAAAGAGGATGTAACCACTCTTAAGATTTTACGACAGGGAGATATGCCACGTTACCTGCTTTTAGAGGAATTCAAAAAGAAGGAAGGTTCTGTGCTTCTTGGAACCAGTAGCTTCTGGCAGGGGGTTGATGTTCCGGGCAAAGCCCTGCAGTGTGTGATTATTACCAAGCTCCCTTTTTCTGTACCCAATGAGCCTGCAGTGGAGGCCAAAATGGAGTTTTTGCAGGCTCAGAATAAAAATCCTTTTCTTCATTATCAGCTTCCCCAGGCTATTATCCTGCTCAAACAGGGATTTGGCCGCCTTATTCGCAGCCAGGAAGACAAAGGAGTGGTGGTTATTCTTGATCCTCGCCTTAAGAGCCGGAGTTACGGAAAGATGTTTCTTAATTCCCTGCCTCAGTGTGAAATAACCTCCAGTTTATCCAAAGTTAAAGAATTTATGAAAGCGAATCCAATGCCGTGATTAAGTGTCTACATTGTGGCAAAGAATCATGGTTGATTGCCGAGAGTTTGGGCATTTGTGGGGATTGCATCAGGAAAGATTTTGAAGAGGTTCTTCCCTATATTAAGAAAGCCCATTATGGCAGCCGGGATGAGTTTGGCCTTCCTAGAGAACCACCACAGGATCCCACCGGAATAGCCTGTCGAAGGTGCGTGAATGACTGTGTAATTCCTCTGGGGAAAAGAGGATACTGCGGATTAAGACAAAATCAAGAGGGAAAACTTCTTGGGGGAAGTAAAAATGAAGGAAATCTTGATTGGTATTACGATAACCTTCCTACTAATTGCGTGGCTGACTGGGTCTGTCCCGCAGGAACAGAAACCGGGTATCCTACTTATTCTTATTCTAAAGGTCCTGAGTATGGCTATAAGAATCTGGCCGTCTTTTATCATGGTTGTAGTTTCAATTGTCTTTTTTGCCAGAACTGGCACTGGAGGGACGGATTAAATAGGAAAAAACACGTAACTGCCCTGCAATTAGCCCAAGCAGTAGACAGTCGAACTGCTTGTATCTGCTATTTTGGTGGTGATCCCACCCCGCAGCTTCCCCATGCCCTGGAGGCTTCTCGTCTAGCTCTAGAGAAAAATAAAGATCGCATCCTGCGTGTGTGTTGGGAGACTAATGGTGCGATGAGTTTTTCTTATTTAGAGAAAATGGCTAAGGTATCTTTAATATCAGGAGGATGTATTAAGCTCGATCTAAAAGCTTGGCATGACGAGTTAAATATTGCTCTCTGTGGAGTAAGCAACAAAAGAACTCTGGAAAATTTCGCTCAATTATCCTCGTGGGTAGAGAAAAGGCCTGATCCTCCTTTTCTCATTGCCAGCACCTTACTTATCCCTGGCTACGTGGACGAGGAAGAAGTTTCAGCCATTGCTCATTTTATCTCTTCTTTGAATCCTAATATTCCTTATTCTCTGTTAGCTTTTTATCCCCAGTTTTATATGCATAATCTACCCACAACCTCCAGATCTCATGCAGAACGATGCAAGATCTCGGCTGAAAAAGAAGGCCTTAAGAGGGTGAGGATTGGCAATCTGAACCTCTTGAGCAATGCCTATTGAGGCTAGCGCGCTGCTCTTCTTTGTTTTCTTATCCGCCAATTGTTTTCTTCATCACCTCAAAATCTATCTTCTCCATATACTGATGGAGCACGTTCTTGTCGGTGATTTTCCGTCCTTTCACGGTAATCAGAGTATTTGCCTCCAGGATGAGAGAAAGCTCGCCTTTTTTACCTTTGGCGGAGAACTTTTCAATAGCCTTTTCGCCTTTGACTCTTACTAGCTTGGTATCAGGCTGTCCCGCTAACATCGCAGGGTTAGCCAAAAGCATCATTACTGTCTGGAGCAAAGGTGACTGGGTTATGATTTGAATTTCTATTGATTCGCCCGTGTCTTCCTTTTTGTAGGTCCTGTTCGCGGTTATGCCTCCACCGAAAAGTGCCATGGGGGCAGCCGAGGCGCTGGGTTCTTGGGCAGTCCATCCCGACAATGGCTCAGGTAACAGCCCCTTTAATCGTTCTGCCTGGAGATTCTGAATTTGACTCACTGCGTATTGAAGCTCGCTTGACGCTTCAGAATATTTTCCCTCCTGGTATAGTTTCTTGCCTCTTTCGATGATGTCCGAAATTTCATCAGCCCGAGCTCCCGCCATTCCCATAAACCCCAAAATCACCACTAATAGAGCTATTACAGCTTTTTTCATTTTTTTCCTCCTCACAATTTAGCTTCCTCTGCGAAGCTAACTCTTTCCTTCTTTTATAACGCAGCGGTATTATAGCGGAACCCTGAAAGATTGGCAAGAAAGAAGTAAAATCATTAATCTTGAAAAAATTATGTGACAAATTTTAAATAGATTTATGGAGGCGGGAAAACGAATGTTGGTTATACGAAGCTCTTGAGTAATACCTATTAAAAAAAAACGGTGTCGAGATATTCTTGACAAATCTCAGTATAAGACTACTGTTGTCAACAAAGACCCAAGTTTTCCGTCTCGAAAAAGACAGTCATCGGTAGATATTTGGAGCAGCTACAAAAGATGACTTATGTAGCTAGGAAATTAGATACGTACAGCAAACTAAAGAAACTGGGAGAGGTGGCCAGATTTGATGTCTGTGGCTTTCCTTCAGTGTTTACGGGCAAGAACAGAAAGTTTCAGCGGTTTAAGTTTATTTATCCGGCGGTAGGAAAGAGAGGAAGCTGCGTCCGATTATTTAAGGTCTTGCAGAGTAATGCCTGTGAAGGAAATTGTTTTTATTGTGCTAATAGAAAGGATAGGAATTTTCAAAGGATTAACTTTAGACCTGATGAACTTGCTAAACTATTTCTTCAATATTATTCAAAAGGATTGGTTGACGGACTTTTTCTTTCCTCTGCCATTAATAGATCGGTTGATCTATCAGAGGAAAGAATGTTCGAGACTGTCCAGTTACTTCGCACGCGATATGGGTATCGCGGCTACATTCACTATAAAGTGCTACCTGGCACTGATGAGTCAATAATTGATGCAGCCGCTCGACTCGCCGATCGGCTTTCCCTGAACCTTGAGGCACCGAGTGCGAAACATTTAGCCGAGCTTTCACCCAGTAAGAACTATGCCTCAGATTTAGTGGGCGGATTAGAGAAAATCGCTAGAATCAACCGCCAAAAACCTTTGAAGGCTGGTATCACCACTCAACTGGTGGTGGGAGCTGCTAGGGAGACAGACAGGGAGATATTGAATCTCTCGGGTAGGCTTTATGAGGATTATAAACTTTGGCGGGTGTATTACAGTGCTTTCATGCCTATTCTAGATACTCCCTTGGAGGAGCTGCCTCCCTGTTCGCCTCTTCGTGAATACAGACTCTACCAAGCTGATTTTCTTCTAAGGAGATACGGATTTACTCCTCAGGAGCTTCCCTTTGAAAAGAATGGCAACCTGCCGCAAGATTGCGATCCTAAACTTGTCTGGGCTCTAAGACATCAAGATAAATTTCCGATGGAGATAAATAAGGCTGATTTTCACGAGCTTTTAAGGGTGCCAGGGATAGGAATAATTTCGGCCAGGAGGATTGTGGAGACTCGGAAGCAAGAAAAGTTTACCCGACTTGATCAGTTAAGAAAAACTGGAGCCCTAACCACCCGCGCTGGTAACTTTCTTACTCTGCAAGGTAGATTTTACGGCGGTGGGGAAAGGAAAGCCACTGGCCAAATTAATGAGCAGCTTTTTCTCTGGGAAGAACTATGAATAAAACCTCTGAAGTAATAAAGCCCCTGGTGAGGCAACTGGGGAAGAAATTTTCCGTGGGTTTAGGAATTGATCTTCCCTCTCTTGAAAGTTCGGAGATTTTTAAGTGGTTTTTAGTTTCCATTCTCTTTGGGGCGAGAATATCTGAGACGATTGCAGTGAAAACTTACCGGGAGTTTGAGAAAGAGAAAATCTTATCTTCTGAGACTATTTTAAGAACCGGATGGGATGGATTAGTGGAAATACTGGATAGGGGCGGATATGTGAGATATGATTTTAAGACAGCCACCAAACTTCTAGAGGTCATGGGAAGTCTTAAGGATAAATACAGGGGAAATCTAAATGCCCTACATGAAGATTCTCTAGATTCAAGAGATCTGGAGAGAAGGATAAAAAATTTAGGCAAAGGAATAGGCGAGGTTACGGTGGGAATATTTTTAAGAGAACTTCGAGGACTGTGGAAGAAGGCAAATCCTCCCTTGTCTCCTTTAGTGCTTACCGCGATGAGGAACTTAGCGCTGTTAGATAGAGAAACCGTCAATCGGTCAGCCCTACCATCACTAAAGTTTTTGTGGGAGAGAAATTTCGTAAAAGGAAGGAATTTTGCTGATCTCGAGGTTGCCTTGCTTCGTCTGGGGAAGAACTGGTGCCGCCCAGGTAAATGTAAAGAATGCAGATTGAAGAAATATTGTCCGTCAACCAAAGAGAAAACTCTGAGGTAAAAGCTATGGTGAGAGAGAGAGTAGTTGTGGCTATGAGTGGAGGGGTAGATTCATCCACGGCCGCTAGTCTTCTTAAAAAAGAAAGCTACCAAGTGATTGGAATAACCATGCAGATTTGGTCTTCAGACAGGATAGCCAGTGAGGCAGATAAATTGGGCGGTTGTTGTTCTTTAGTGGCGGTAGAGGATGCTCGCCGAGTGGCACAAAAGTTGGACATCCCTTACTATGTAATGAATTTTCGGAAAGTTTTTGCGGAGAAGGTGATTACCGATTTTTGTGAGGAATACAAAAGAGGCAGGACTCCTAATCCCTGCATTAGATGTAACCAATACATAAAGTTCACTGCCTTGCTGGAAAGAGCAAAAAAGCTAGGGGCTCGCTTTATCGCTACCGGTCATTATGCCAGGATTGAGTTCGACAAAACTCGTAGAAGGCATCTTCTTAAGAAAGGTATTGATTCGAAAAAAGATCAATCCTATGTCTTATATGCAATGACTCAGTTTCAGCTAAAGCATACTCTCATGCCTTTAGGAAATCTGACTAAGGAAAAGGTAAGGAGGATGGCACGTGAATGGGCTTTGCCGGTGGCCGATAAGTCGGAAAGTCAAGAAATCTGTTTCATTCCTGATGATGATTACGGAGAGTTTCTTAAGGAGTACCTGCCGAGGACAACAAAGCCGGGGCCGATTCTGGATAGAGAAGGAAAAGTTCTCGGAGAGCATCAAGGAATCCTATTTTATACTGTTGGACAGCGAAAGGGGTTAGGTATGGCCATGGGTGAGCCTTTGTATGTTGTATCTATTGATAGAAAGAAAAACGCTATCGTGGTGGGTAAAGACAGCGATGTCTATGCCGATGAATTAGTCGCTACCCAGATAAATTACGTGGACAGGGAGAAATTAACTGAACCTATAAGGGTGAAGGCAAAGATAAGATACGGTGCGAGAGAAGCGGAGGCAATAGTTACTCCTTTGGATAAAGATAAAGTTCAGGTAAAATTCAGAAAGCCCCAGAGGGCTATTACTCCTGGACAGGCAGTGGTATTTTATGATGGGGATGTATTGGTGGGTGGAGGAACCATAGCTAAAAGTGTGAGACGAAATTGATTAAAAATTACCAATTTGCTATGATAAAGGAAAATCTACTCAAAATCTGTAGTGATGATTGAGGTGAGGAGGTGATGAGAAGTGAAGGAGATAAAAATTGGTAAAGTCTCCAAATATTTTGTTCATCCAGAGGCGGCGGCCATCGAGCTTGAGGGAGGAGTAAAAGTGGGAGATACTATTCACATCAAGGGGCACACCACTGATTTTGAGCAGGAAATAGAATCTATGCAGATAGAGAATGAGCCAGTAAAAGAGGCAAAGTCGGGAGATTCCATTGGGATCAAAGTTAAGGAAAGGGTTAGGCCCCATGATCTGGTTTATAAAGTGATTGAATAAAAGTTCGCTGGGAGTCCGGTATGTCTGTGGGTGACAAAATATTAGAAGGACTAAACCAGAAGCAGAGAGAAGCAGTCACTTATGGAGAGGGTCCCGTTTTGATTGTGGCCGGAGCAGGAACGGGAAAAACTCAGGTAATCACCAGACGTATTGCCTGGCTTATTGCTATGAAAAGGGCAAAGCCTGAGGAGATTCTGGCCCTTACCTTCACCGAAAAAGCTGCTGCTGAAATGGAGGAGAGAGTAGATATTTTGGTACCTTATGGATACACTGGAGTCTGGATTGGTACTTTCCATGCCTTTGGCGATAGTGTCTTGAGAGAGAATGCTTTGTTGTTGGGTTTGGTGCCAGACTTACAGGTATTGACCAGACCGCAGCAAATTATTTTCTTTCGTGAGCATCTCTTCGAATTCCCTTTTTCCTATTATCGACCACTGGGTAATCCCACCAGATATATTGAAGCTATGGTTACTCTCTTCAGTCGAGCAAAAGATGAAGATGTTATCCCCGAGGAGTATCTTGCTTATGCTGAGAGACTGAAAAAGGAAGCAGAAGAGGGACCTGACGATCCAGAGCTTGAAGAAATTGCTACCCAACAGATGGAGATAGCTCGAACTTACAAAAAATATCAGGATTTGCTTGCGCAACATGGAAAGATTGACTTTGGAGATCAGATAACTCTTCCTCTCAAGCTTTTTCGAACCCATCCGGCGGTGCTCCATCAATATCAAGACCGCTTCCGCTACATCCTGGTAGATGAGTTTCAGGATACCAATTATACCCAATTCCAGTTGGTCAAGCTCCTGGCCTCCCGAGATCAGAACATCACGGTGGTAGCGGATGATGACCAATCAATCTATAAATTTAGAGGAGCAGCTATAAGCAATATTTTGGGCTTTATGGATACCTATCCCAAAGCAAAACAAACGGTTTTAACTGAGAACTATCGCTCTACTCAGATGATTTTAGATGCTGCCTATCGTCTGATAGGCTATAATAATCCGGATCGCCTTGAATTCAAAAATAGTATTGATAAGCATCTGAAAGCTCAGGTAAGGGAAGGACCGAGTATAAAACATCTTCACTACGATACACTCTTTAGTGAGGCAGAAGCAGCGGCCAATTTAATTAAAAAAAAGGTAGAAAAAGAAGGTTGTGACTATCGGGATTTCGCTATTCTGGTCCGGGCAAATCGCGATGCGGATCCATTCTTGAGATCTTTAAATATGGCCGATATACCCTGGACTTTTTCTGGAAATGAGGGACTTTACACACGGGAAGAGGTTCGTCTCCTCATTTCTTTCTTGAGAAGTGTTGCCAACTTCGATGACAGTGTTAGCCTTTATTATCTTGCCGCTTCCGAAATATATCAGCTTTTGGCTAGAGATCTTACCTTATGTATGAATTACGCCAGTCGCAGGAATCGCTCACTTTATCATGTTTTTTCCCGGGTTTCAGAAATTTTGGAGTTGGATGAGGAGATCTCGCCCGAAAGTAAGGCCACTATCTCAAGGATAATGAAGGATCTGGAGAAGTATGCTCAATTAGCCATCAAAGGGGGTACAGGAGAGGTTCTCTACAGTTTTATTATAGATACCGGTTATCTTAAGCGTCTGACCTCTCTTTCCTCGCTCACTAACGAAGAGAAGGTTAAGAATATAGCCAGGTTCTTCGACATTATTCGCAGTATTTCCAACGTAATTACTTATGACAGAATTCCCCAGTTTACCAGCTATCTTGATTTGCTCATGGAAGCTGGTGATAATCCTGCTGTGGCTGAAGCTGATACTGAGGCGGATGCGGTGAATGTTCTCACCATACATAAGGCAAAAGGACTGGAGTTTCCGGTAGTTATCATGGTCAGTCTTGTGTCTCAGCGATTTCCCTGTCATTATCGTCGGGAAAGTATATCTTTGCCCGATCCTCTGATTAAGGATATTCTTCCCAGTGGAGATTTTCATCTGCAGGAAGAGCGACGTCTTTTTTACGTGGGGATGACCCGAGCCAAAAGAGAGCTTTATTTTACCAGCGCCAAAGATTACGGAGGAAAGCGACCAAGAAGAGTGAGCCAGTTTGTTCTGGAGGCTCTGGATCTATTCAAGACGGAGGTGAAAGCCCAAAAGTCTTCTGCTCTGGAAGTGATAGAGCGAAGTGCCCCTAAGCCAGGTATACAACACGAATTATCTGAGGCAATCCCGCCAACAGAGATACTAACCGTAAGTTATTTCCATATAGACGATTATCTTACCTGCCCCTTAAAATATAAGTACGTTCATGTCCTTCGGGTACCTATTCTGCCTCACCATGCTGTGGTCTACGGTAAAGCTCTTCATGATGCAGTTCAAGAATATTATCGCCGTAGGCTCACAGGAGTTAAAATTACGGAGGAAGAGTTTCTGGCTGTTTTTGAGAATTCCTGGAGGAGCGAAGGATTCCTCACCCGGCAGCATGAAGAACAAAGGCTGGACGTGGGGCGAAGAACGCTGCAGTCCTTCTATCAAATGGCTCAAACAGAAAAACATTTGCCTGCCTATGTGGAAAAAGAATTTAGTTTTTTACTCAAGAACAATAGAGTTAGGGGGCGGTGGGATCGTGTGGATATCCAGGATGGAGAAGTTTGCATCATCGATTTTAAATCTTCCAATATAAGGAAGAAAGAAAAGGCCGATAAAAGAACCAGAGAGAGTCTTCAGTTAGCTATCTACGCATTGGCTTATCAAAAAATCTATGGGAAGATACCGGATCGGGTGGAACTTCATTTTCTGGAATCGGGTCTGATAGGGACAGCAGGTCTAAGCGAGGATGATCTTAATCGGACAGTGAAAAAGATTGATAAGGCGGCAGCGGGCATTCGTGTCAGACTATACGAGGCTAAACCAGCTTATCTGGCTTGCAGGTATTGTGCTTATGAGAAAGTGTGTCCGTATACTGCGGGCAAAAGATAAGCAAAGAATTAGTAAATGCTCAGTAAACGCCGTGTCACATTGAATTTTCAGGGTAGCCGCACCCTTTAGGGTGCGCAGGCTCTGAGCCTTGCGACTACCAAAAATGACGGGGTTCACTGAATACTTACAAGAATTAGTTTCGCCGACAGCGACAGAGGGGAAAAGTCCCGAGATATTCTTGAAGTATAGAAATTTCTACTAATTTCTCTGAATTGTTATCAAGTAAACCTCGGCAGGCGAGATATCAGAAAAAAGAGGGGAGCAGGCTCGACTTGCTCGAGCCGTCGAGGGGGGTCATTCCGAAGGAATCGGCGAAGCCCTATTTCCCCCCTCGAGTATCTTGAATAAAGGGAGAGAAGAATGGAGTGGGCTATAACATTCATTTTTGTTTTGCTGGCAGTTTTGGGGGTACTTACTCTATGGAACATTACAAATACCAGGAAAACCAGAAAGGATGATCAGACACTTCTCATGATAAATCAGCAGTTAAACCAGGTCTCCAATCAGGTGACCAATCAGTTGAACACAGTTATGGCTCAGGTAAATGAGCGATTAAAGGAAAATGTGCAGATGCTCAGGGATGCGAATGAGAATATCGGGGAAAAGCTTGATAAAACTGTTAGTACGGTTAATGCGGTACAGAATAGTCTAGGAAGATTGAGTGAGGCAAATAAGCGGATTTACGAGGTAGGCAAGGATATATCTGGCCTCCAGGAGCTTTTACGCGCGCCAACCTTTAGGGGAGAGATGGGAGAGTTTTTATTGGGTGATCTCTTGGGACAAATTCTTCCTCGAGAACATTTCACTCTTCAGTATCAATTTAAAAGTGGGGAGGTGGTAGACGCAGTTATCCATCTTGGTTCTTATTTGGTTCCGGTGGACTCCAAGTTTCCCTTAGAGAATTTTAAAAAGATGGTTGAAAGCAGTGAGGAAAAAGAAAGAAGGGTAAATCGAAAAAAGTTTGTATCTGATGTTAAGAGGAGAATCGATGATATTGCAGAAAAATATATTGTTCCGGATGAGGGTACATTTGAATTTGCTCTGATGTACATTCCAGCTGAGAACGTTTATTACGAGACCATAATCAAGGACGAATCTGGGAGTGAAAAGATGAGTGTTTGTACTTACGCCCTTTCTAAAAAAGTTATTCCTACCTCACCCAATAGTTTCTACGCTTACTTAATGGCAATATTACTGGGTCTAAGGGGTTTAAAGATCGAAAAGAATGTGCGAGAGATAATTGCCAATCTAGGGCGACTCCATGGTGATTTGGGAAAATTCCAGAATGATTTTGAGATCGTGGGTAAACACATCTACAGTACTAAAAATAAATATGAGGAGGCTGAGAGAAAGTTAGGAAGACTCAGCGACAAACTGTTAAGCGTTGGAGAAGTAAAATCTTCCGATGAACTAGAAGAAAGTAGTGACTCAAATACTCACCCGGTAAAGGAGTAATTTACTTGTTTTAGAGAAAGGATATGAATATGTCGGCAAGGGATAGATTAATTGTGGCCCTGGATGTGGATACCCAAAAAGAGGCCGAGGTTTTAGTAGAAAAGTTAAGCGAGTTCGTGGGGGTGTTTAAAGTAGGGCCTCGCTTATTTACTCGCTGCGGCCCAAAAATTATAGATCTTGTTAAGGAAAAGAATAGCAGGGTTTTTTATGATGCTAAATTTTATGATATTCCCTCTGTGGTAAAGAAAGCTGCTCAAGCTTCGGCCGAGATGGGAGTAGATTTGCTCACTCTCCATACCCTGGGAGGTTCCGAGATGATGGAGGCCGCAGTAGAAGGGATAAGAAGCGAAAACAGTCAAGTTGACGTACTGGGGGTTACTCTTCTTACTTCCTTAAGTTCCCGAATTTTGAAAGAGGAGCTGGGAATCGAGAGGAACTTAACCGAAGAGATTATTCACTTGGCTGGTCTTGCCAGGAAGGCTGGGTTAAACGGAGTGATTACCTCCGCCTGGGAACTTGAGGAACTCAGGAGGAATTTTGGGTCAGATTTTATTCTGGTAGTTCCTGGGATAAGGCCACTGAGAAGCGGAAAGAATGAACAGAGAAGAGTTTCCACTCCTAAAGAAGCTATAGAAAAAGGAGCTGATTTTCTGGTGGTGGGACGTCCGATCTTGAACTCCCATGATCCAGTGGAGATAACCAAAAGGATTCTAAGAGAGATGAACCACTAGCCAATGAGATAGTTGTATGTCATGAAATAAATTAGGGGGTAGGATTGGAGGTACTGACAATAATTTTTGGCATAGCAGGGGGATTAGCTTTATTTCTTTATGGTATACATGTGCTTAGCGAAGGTTTACAAAGAGCCGCTGGTGGAAAGTTAAAGTTAATATTGGAAAAACTAACAAATAAACCAATAAAAGCAGTAGCAACAGGAGCACTCATAACAGCAGTCATCCAGAGTAGTAGTATCACGACTATTACACTAATTGGACTAATAAATGCTGGTTTAGTGAACTTAATGCAAGCTGCTGGAGTAATAATGGGAGCTAACATAGGAACAACGATTACCGCTCAGTTAGTTGCTTTTCATATTGGAAGATATGCTTTGCCCATAATTGCCATTGGTACATTGATATTTTTTACAGCTAGAAAGAAAAAATATCATTGTTTAAGTCAGATATTACTTGGCTTTGGTATATTATTCTTAGGTATGAATTTAATGGGAGAGGGAGCTGAGCCGTTAAGCAGTTCTGCTTTTTTCTTAGATATGATGGAGAAATTTAGTAAAGTACCTGTACTTGGCGTTGCTGCTGGAGCTATTTTTACTGGACTTATTCAGAGTAGCAGTGCAACAACTGGTTTAGTAATAGCTATGGGTATGAAAGGTTTACTTAGCTTAAAAGCAGCTATAGCCATTATAATAGGTGCAAATATAGGTACTTGTGTCACAGCTTTAATAGCCTCTATTGGCACTTCTATTTCTGCTAAAAGGGCTGCCATAGTACATACTAGCTTTAACGTAAGTGGAGCTTTAATATTTATTCCAATTATATCTCTTTTCTCTTATCTTGTTTCTTTTACTGCTACAGACTTACCGAGGCAAATTGCAAATGCTCATACTTTGTTTAATATTATGACTACCTTAATTATGTTTCCGCTAATGTTCATTCTTGTTTTTATAGCTAAAAAGGTAGTTCCTGGAAAAGATTTTTTGATAGATAGAGGTGTAAAATTTTTAGATGAAAGAATTTTGAGAACGCCTTCTATTGCTTTATCTCAAGCTGATAAAGAAACATTAAGAATGGCTGATATGACTAATGAGATGCTGAATAAAAGTGTTGATGCTTTTATGAAAAATGATAAGGATTTAATAAGAGTTGTAATTAAACAAGAAGAGGCTGTTGATGAGTTATATGAAAATATTGATAGATATTTAGCTAAAATACCCGAAAGGAAACTAAGTAGAAAAGATTACGAAAGACTAGCGATCTTAAAACATAGCATAAATGATATTGAAAGAGTTGGAGATCATCTTAATAATGTTGTTGAATTGGCTGAGCGCAAAATGAAATCAAAATTGGTTTTCTCTGAAGCAGCCAATAGAGAAATGAGCATAATGTTTGATGAGGTTAAGAGAGTTTACAAAAATGCTATAAAAGCATTAAAGGAAAACGATGAAAGAAGTGCTAAGATAACTTTAAAGTTAGAGGATGATATAGATGAGAAAGAGAAAGAATTTGAAGCTAATCATATAAGAAGATTAGAAAAAGGTATATGTCACCCAGCTTCTGGGATTATTTTTGTAGACACTTTACGTAACTTAGAGAGGATTAGTGATCATTCTAGAAATATTGCTAATTCTGTTGTAGTTGGTTTTTAAAAATTGGATTGCACCCCTGTGATTGAACAGATTATGATCTGAGAGACACTTGACAAATAGAAAAAATATGTTATAATTAGTAAACAGAAGACACTAAATTAGTAAGAAGAGTTAATTATGACACCGGGACTGACGGTGAAAGGGTAAAAGCTTTGGACAAAAGAGCTACGAAAGGAACCAACATTGGAATCCTGAAGAAACAAAATCAGTCTTTGATTCTTTCCGTTATTAAAGAACAGGGACCTATTTCCCGAGTAGCCATTGCCAAAAAAACTGAACTAACCAAGTCAGCAATTTCCAAAGTTGTGGGAAATCTAATCAAAGTAGGGCTGGTAGAAGAAGTGGGAACAGACAATACCTCTGTAGGACGAAAGCCTATAATGCTAAAGCTAACCACCGACAATTACTTTGTAATAGGTGTGGGGATAAGAAGAACAGAAGTTTCTGCAGGGATAGCTAACCTTCAAGGAAATATAATTACAAAAAAAAAGACGTCTTTAAGAAGAGAAGATAACCAGAAGATTATTCTAAAGAAAGTAATTGACTTAATCTACAGGACAGTTAAAGATTCGGGCCTGGGGATGGAAAAAGTCATAGGTATAGGGATTGGAAGCCCTGGCCCTCTATATGCTCATTCCGGAGTTGTTCTCTCCCCGCCAAATTTTCCTGGATGGCATAATGTTCCTTTGAAAAAACTTATCGAAGAAGAATTTAAAATCCCCGCCTTCATCGATAATGACGCTAATGTGGCTGCTTTAGGAGAGAAGTGGTTTGGCAACGCACAGGGAATAGATAACTTTATCTATATCCTTCTCGATAAGGGTGTGGGAGCAGGGATAGTCATTAATGGGGAGGTATATAGAGGGATAGACGGGATAGCCGGAGAATTTGGTCATACTTCAATTTCATTAGACGGAAAAAGGTGTGAGTGTGGAAATTATGGTTGTCTGGAAAACTTTATCAGTTATTCAGCCATAATTTCAAAAACAAGGAAGTTAATATTCTCTGGCAGGAGAACGATGCTAACCAAAATAGTTAGAGGAAAACTGGGGGATATAAAGATTGAGAGACTTATAGAAGCTGCTGAAAAGGAAGATGAGCTGGCTTTGGAACTATTAGGAGAAACGGCAAGATATTTGGGCATCGGTGTAACTAATCTAGTGAATTTGTTTAACACTAAAACCATCGTCGTCGGCGGGCAATTTGCTCAAGCGGGAGAGGTGCTCCTCGAAGGTATAAGGAAAATAGTTAAAAAAAGGGCCTATCCTGCCGCAGCAAGGAATTTAGAGATCATGACCAGTCGTTTGGGAGAGAAGGTCTATGTAGTTGGGGCGATTGCTCTAGCGCTTTCTTTCATCTTCAAAAATCTAGAATTGATTAAAGAGAGTGAGAAAAGTTTTATGATGCAATCCTGATGTTCTTTTCGGTTGATGATTGATATATGACAATAACAAAAAAAATGGAAAACTCTGATAGTGGGGAGAGACAAATTTTAATTATAAACAAGGAGGACGCTGAATTAGTAAAAAGAGTTAATGATAGATCTTGCTCAAGTTTGAGTAAGATCTCCTGAGAGAGACGGTTTCCCGCACTTGTAAAAATGAAGCGAATTTTTTTATACCTTTCAAAAGTGATTTTAGAACAACTGGAGTATCCCGAGAGGCAAAATATTGAAAAAAGTCGTTCTCGATATGAACTCATAGTTGGAGAATCTACTAGGAAGATTCTAAAAAGAGAATTTTCTCTTCCCCAGAAATGAAAACTCAGTATAACTACACGCTCCAGTGTCTACTTCTGGATTAAGACCTGAAAGTTCCTTTGCAGTGAAGAGTTTGTTAGGACACTCAGGGCAAAATGAGAAGTTATGAAAGGAGAAAGTTGAGAAGCTCGAGCATAACATTTCAAGCAAAAACAGTGCGAGATGAGAGGACTATTACAGAGAGTACATATTAAAGATGGGAAGGAGGTGAGCTGAAAATACCGTGCAGTGGAGGCAAATTGTAATTTGTCTCTATATCACACAAAAAAAGGAGGTTTAGTAATGAAGGGAAGAAAAAAAATAATCTTGTTACTAGGATGCATGTTTATTTTCACGGTAAGTGGGTTTTCGATTGCCGGAGCACAACTTCCAAAAATCAGAGTGATTATGATGAGTGGTAGCGAGTGCGATGGAATGCAGAAGGTAGCCGAAGCATATATCAAAGAGACCGGCAATCCAGTAGTAGTGGAGGGATTGGGAAGAGGTGAGTACCACGCTATTCTCCCTGTGCATCTCTTTTCCGCCAGTCCAGGATTTGATATCGCTTGGATTCAAAATACCTGGCTTGCGGAATATGCAGAAGCGGGAGTACTCGAGCCCTTAGATGAATTTGTTCAGGCCTCGGAGGGGTATAATATTGAGGATATATTCGGAGTAGGAAGATATAAAGGAAAAACATACGCGATTCCAACAGATGTTAGTACTTTTTTTCTCTTTTACCGAAAAGACCTTATCAAAGAGCCCCCTCAAACTTGGAAGGAATTGCTTGAAGTTGCAAAAAAATTCAGCAAATCTCAAAATCCTCAATCACCCACAAAATATGGGATTACAGGAGATTATATTACAGGAGAAGTCCTACCTCAGACCTGGTGGAATATCATGTGGTCGATGCGGGGTGAGGTAATAGACAAAAGTGGTGAGGTTGTGGTTAACAAAAATGGGGCTTTAGAGGCCGGCAGATATTTTGAAAAATTGGCAAGAATGGAGTTGGTGCCGCCGAATCTAACTCAAGTGGGTTGGGACGATCATATTAATCATTTTGTAAATGGGGATGCGGCGATGATAGTTCCTGGCTGGAATGCAGCTTATACCGCACTTCCCGTAGCTGGTGGCTTTGGCAAATACATGAAAGCAACTTTAATACCTGGAGTAAAGCAAGAGGACGGATCTATTTTTAGGACGCCCTATGCTCATAGCTGGAACTTTGTCATTCCTGCGGCTTCGCGACATAAGAAAGCAGCTTGGGAATTCTTCAAATTTGCAACGAGCAAACAGGGGATGATAATTTATGCTAAGACTGGTCTAGGGAATCCTCCCCGGGAGTCGGTCCTCATGAGTCCAGAAATGGCCGAAATGCGCCCCGATTTTCTTCTCATGGGAAGGACGTTGCGGGACGCCGGATGGTTTCCTCCGGTGACATACTTTGGCAAGATATTCGACGCTCTGGATGTTGCGCTAGCTGAGATTGTTAATTTGATGAAGTCTCCTAAGGATGCCCTTGATAGAGCTGCGCGGCTAATATTGGAAGCTAAGAAAGCCGCAGAATACTAGTCTATTCTTTTGTAACAGTAAGAGACAACACCACAGCCAAACACCTGAATGAGATTGACTAGAGGAAAGGAGCGGCATGATCTTTTCAAGGAGAAAAGAAACGTTGGGTGCAGGTAGCTGAAGATCGGCAAAATAAATCTGGCCGAGGCGGGGTTACGCCGGAAGCAAAATCCCGAGTTGGGGGTATTAAAAACCGTCACCCTCAACTCGGGATAACCTTATTTGATAAAAAGTTAATATTTTAGCAGCTTGAGGTACATGATTGATTGGTAAGCCAAGTTTTCGACTTAAAAAGAACCTATCCACTTATAATTTATTTCAGGTCATATTTTTGATATCAGCAGGACTTCCTGTTTTTCTGTTGATCAAAGGCTTAAGAAATGTGAATTTCTATTCCATACTAGTGTGGGGATTCTCCCTTTTTTTGTTACTCTATTTATTTGTTCTCACTTTGTTCAAAGATAAATACCTAGCTTATACTTTGATTATCCCAGCCGTTTCGATACTCTTCCTTGTTTCGATTTATCCTTTTGTTTACTCTCTCAGGGCCAGTTTTTTTGCCGTGAGTGGCATAAATTTACGGAGGACTTGGCCATTTATAGGACTGAGAAATTATATCTCTTTATTTAGTGATTCTCTTTTCTGGACTGTATTAATCCGGACAACCGAGTACTTAGCGCTCGCAGTAACAATTGAGCTCTTTGCCGGGTTAGCCATGGCGATTTTATTCAGTAAAGTCAGAAGGATATTCCTGAGTGTTTTCATTATTCCTATGATGATTGCTCCCATTGTTACCGGTTTATTATGGAAATCCATGTTTAATCTCGAAAATGGCTTTATAAATAAATTACTAGGATATGCGGGTTTTTCTGACGTGCCATGGTTAACCTATAAGGTGTTACCTATCTTCTCTTTCCTACCTCAACCTTATAAACATTTAGCACAGAATTTGAATATGACCTATGGTTTTTTTTCGATTTTGATTCCGGATATTTGGCAGTGGACGCCGTTAGTAGCTTTATTTTTGCTAGCAGGGATTAAATCTTTGCCAGAAAAAGTATTCGAGTCTGCACAAATGGACGGAGCAGGAGCGTGGCAAACCTTCCGTTATATCACCATTCCTCTATTAAAACCTATAATTACAGTGACAATTCTGATACGAATGATCGATGTCTTGAAAGTTTATGAGCCCATTTGGGCTATGTTCCGTACAGGCATTGGAGTCCGGACTCTAAATATGCAACTAACCACCTATCTATTTCGCACTCACGATTTTGGCAAAGGATCAGCGCTATCGATTGTAGTACTTTTATTAGTTTCAATTATCATTACAGTTTTTCATAGAATTCTTTACAGGAGAAAGGAGACCTTCCATCGATAACAGAAGAAATAAAATATTAATTAACCTTGGTGCTTTCGTAATTGTAGGCTTCTGGGTTTTTCCTTTGCTGTGGATGATTCTTTCTTCCTTTAAACCCTCAGAACTATTTGGTACTAAACAAATCTATTTCATTTTTAAACCGACTCTGGAGAACTATAAGTTTATCTTCCATCAATATCCATTTCTAAGTTATCTTCGAAACAGTCTGGTAGTCACCTTTACTTCTACATTTTTGTCCATAGTCTTTGGCTCTTTAGCAGGCTACAGTCTTGCACGATTTAAAACGGGAGGAGAGCCTCTTGCATTCTGGGTTTTGTCAACTAGAATGTTGCCTCCTGCAGCGGTAATCATCCCTTTCTTCATGATTTACATGAGGGCCGGACTCATTAATACCCTATTTGGATTAATAATTGCGTACATGGTGTTTAATCTGTCGTTCGTAGTTTGGATGACGAGGAGTTTCTTTGGTGAAATACCCGTTGAATTGGAAGAAGCTGCCATGCTCGATGGTTGCTCTAGACTTGGAGCTTTCATAAGAGTCGTTCTGCCACTGGCGAAAAATGGGATTGCTGCTACTGCTGTATTTTGTGTAGTTTTTGCTTGGAATGAATTTCTCTTTGCATTGGTTCTGACGACATCCGAAGCTGCGCAAACTTTACCTGCTTCTGTAAATAGATTTATTACAAAGTACGAGATCCATTGGGGCCCGTTATATGCTGAGTCTACTTTGATAATCTTTCCTATCTTAATAGCAGCTTTGTTTATGCAACGATACTTGGTCCGAGGCTTAACTTTAGGAGCTCTAAAAGGATAAAGCAGGACATGTGGACGTGACTTTTCTCTAATTGTTTCTGGTCTATTTCACTTATTAGCCACAGTAATTTCTTGATCAGGAATAGTATCAATATGAAAAAAAGGAAGGCGAACGATGGCTAGAAAAATATTTGATACTCATTTTCACATAGGAAAATGGGGAAAAAGAAAGGTATTCACTTGTGAAGTTCAACCACTTTTAAAAGAGCATGAAAATTATAAGGACTGTGAAATTTATCTCCAAGAAAATAACATTGATAAAGGGATTGTAGTTCCTACTTATTTAACGGAAGAGCCAAAAGCTGGCTTGGTGGATTATAATAGATTGGTTCTAGAAGCAGTTGATAAAGTAGACAACATTTATGGAGGATTATGGGTTTCACCAATGCCAGCGGATATGAGATACACTGAGAAAATTTTGGCGAGAGCTACTCATTCTAAAATTAAAGTTCTGAAAATGAGTGTAAATGCGTGGGGGCCTTACACCTATAGCCCAAAAAGCTGGGACAAGACATTTAGATATAATATCGAGTGCATCCTGGAATTCAGCAAGCAACATAACTTAGTTACCCAGTTACATACCGGAGTCAGTGACAGCAGGGCATTCAGTGAATTTCTTTGTCAGTACAAGTGGATTGGTAGAGTTCAGTTTGTTCATATGGGAGAGACAGTTGAGGGAGTTCTTGAATTTGTGCCACGATTTGTTAGATGGATAAAAGATAACTTTGATTTCTACTGCGACATTGCTCTTGTCCCCGGATTCGCTCTCGGGTGGATTGTCTCAAGACTAGAGAAAATTGAAGGCGGTTTGAATAGAGTACTTTTCGGTACCGATGCTCCTTGGAGTAGCTTCCTAAGTCACTATTGGAAAGTTGAGAGTTTGGATATTGATGAAAGCTTGAAGTCCAAAATATTTTGGGATAATGCAGAAAAATTATATGGAAAATGAATTACTTATTACACAACATAGAGGAGAGTACACAAGCAAGTGCGGACCAGATTTACATATACTTATAAAATTCTGGCAAAAATTACTCTGAAAATGAGTTCAAGTTCATATGGCTACAGGGCTGGAACGTTATGAGTAACCCCTTCCAACTTTGTAAAGAGAAGGGTCTCCTGGAAGGAAATTATGAGACTTAACTCTCTCCATTCGCACTTTTTTCCCGAGGGGATTTTTAAATAACCCGATCTAACTCTAGTTTCTCCCAAATATGGCGGATAAGGAATGTATCAGATAGCGAAGACTACTTTTACTCCTTAGTTCATCTAAAATAAAGTACACTATTTTAGAAGGCTTGATTAAGGATCGAACAAGAGAATCTATCTTTCCCTTTCTCCTTAAGACATTCAGGTTGCTCCGGTTGGCTAGGGGTTTTTTGTTTAACTCTACCCTGAGCCCAGTAGGATTCTATCAGACGAAGGTAAGGGTAAGATCTATCCCTTATTTCTATCCTTACTATGCTGGGATACATTTCATAATAACTGTCCTACAGGAATTAAAGTTGGCAGGCCCAATCTTATTAAATTTCCGGCACTACAAATTTTCAAAGATCAAAATAAAGATCCTTTATTTATAAGGGTTTTCAAAAATCAAGAGGCCGTTTTCGGTCAGGAGTTTTAAAGTTGCGTTTAAGGGACGAAATTACCTTCTGGGATCAGATAGGCAGCGCCTACCCCCTCAGGAAATTTGGACGATGTTAGAAAGGCCGTGAAAAGGAATCCCTTTGTGACAGCCACCGTGGAGTAGTTACTCAATGTGAGTTCGGCTCTGTAGCCAGACCTGAAAATGTAGAAGCTATGTTTGAGGAGTGGCAGAAAGTATAAAAAAGAGAATATTCACAGATAAAAAATTTTATCTTACGTGTCCCTCCAGGAGAAAGTCTCCTCCCATCTTTTTGACTGAGTTAATTTCTATGAAGGGAGTTTCTTTTAAGAAGTCAACTCCTTTTCCTTCAACCCATGTCAGGGCTCCTCTTCCTCCTATTATCCGGGGAGCAAGAAAAAGGAAGATCTTGTCCACGCTTCTTTTTTCAAAAAAGGACCCAATTACTTCTCCTCCTCCCTCTACTAAAAGATTCATTATTTCGAGTTCACCTAGCTTTTTCAGAACCTCCTCCAGACCCACCTTTCCGTCTTCCTCTCCCATTATGGCTACCTTAATTCCTTTCTTCTCTAATTGCAGGAGTTTATCTTTATCTGACCATAGGGTTGTGAAGACGAAGGTGTCAGCTTTGTCTTGATCCTGTAAGATGCGCGCCTTAAGAGGAATTCTTAGTGAGCTATCCAGGACAATACGAGCAGAGTTTTTCTTGAAAGGCGGAAGAAGTGAGGGGTCATCCCTAATTATCGTATTCACCCCAACCAGGATGGCATCTACACGATCTCGCAAGCGGTGAGCGAGTCGACGTGATTTTTCGTTGGTAATCCATTTGGATTCACCCTTATAGGTGGCGATCTTTCCGTCTAGACTGGCCGCTGCTTTTACTATCACAAAGGGAATTCTCCTTTTCATAAATTTTAAAAAAGCCTCATTTACCTTTTCTGCTTCTTCTTTCAAGATCCCAACCTCAGTCTCTATTCCCCCTTTTTGTAGCTCCTCGATTCCCTTGCCTGAGTTTACTGGATTGGGATCCAGGGTAGCTGCTATTACCTTTTTAATTCCAGCTTTGATTATTTTCTGGGTGCAGGGAGGGGTTTTTCCCCAGTGAGAACAGGGCTCCAGACTTACGTATAAAGTAGCCCCTTTTGCCTTGGCTTTGGCCTTCTCGATAGTCTCTACCTCAGCGTGAGGACCTCCGAAATAGCGATGATATCCCTGGGCAATTATGGTCTCATTTTTTGCGAGTACAGCTCCTACCATAGGATTTGGAGATACTTTTCCTTCTCCCTTTTTCGCTAAAGACAAGGCCAACCTCATCCATTTTTCTTTCATTTTTAAAATCACATTTCACCGCGGAGCACGCCGAGAATCAGGAAAATTATTAGCGACTCTCTGAATGCTTACATTTTATTAAGTTTTTCTTTTTGATTCATCTCTGCGCACTCTGCGATCTTTGCGGTGGAGATTTAAAGGAGATTCTCTTTAATTAATAACTCAGCAATCTGAATGGCGTTCAAAGCTGCTCCCTTACGAAGGTTATCAGCTACAATCCAGAGGTTAATCCCATTTTTGATTGATTTGTCTTTTCTAATTCTGCCCACAAAGACCTCATCTTTTTCTGCTGCTTCTAAAGGTAAAGGATATAGATGATCATCTATATTATCCTGCAGGATGACTCCGGGAGCTCGGGACAAAATCCTCTTTACTTGGGGTACGGAGAGTTCTTTTCCCATTTCCACGGTTACCGCTTCGGAGTGGCCAATAAATACCGGCACCCGGACGCAGGTTGCCGTTACGGCCATACGATCATCTTCCATAATCTTTTTGGTCTCGTTGGCTAGCTTTAACTCCTCTTCAGTGTAGCCATTGGGTAAAAACTGTCCTATATGGGGAATAAGATTAAAGGCAATTTGATGAGGATAAACCTCCTTTTTAATTTCTTCTCCCTTTAGCCATTGTTGGATCTGATCTTTAAGTTCCTCCATTGCTTCTCTTCCCGTTCCAGAGACTGCCTGATAGGTGGAAATGATCAACCGTTTAATACGTGTTATTTGATGAAGAGGATTTATAGCCACCACTAACTGAATGGTAGAGCAATTAGGATTTGCAATAATGCCTTGATGATTTTCGAGAGCGTCCGGATTCACCTCAGGCACCACCAGAGGTACTCCGGATTCCATCCTGAAGGCACTTGAGTTATCCACAACAACTGAACCCTTTTTCACAGCTTGAGGAGAGAATTCTTTGGAAATTTGGGCCCCCGCTGAAAAGAGAGCTATTTCCACACCTCTGAAAGAGGCGCTACTTAGCCTTTCTACCTTCAGATTTTCTCCGCAAAACCTTAAGACTCTGCCTTCCGATCTTTCTGAGGCAATTACTCGAAGATTTCCCACAGAAAAACTGCGTTCTTCCAGGATACGTAACATCTCTTCTCCTACAGCTCCAGTTGCTCCGACTACAGCTACATTATAACCCTTGCTCAAGTATCGGCCTCCTTATCCAGTTCAAATTCTCTGTGAATAACTCTTACTGCCCGCTTTCCTTCTCTTTTTTTAACCGCACAAGAAATCTTTATCTCTGAGGTGCTTATCATATCAATGTTTATTCCTTCTCTACCCAGAGCAGTAAACATACGAGCAGCTACCCCCGGGTGAGACTGCATTCCTGCCCCTACTAAGGAAACTTTGGCCATATCTGAATCGTAAATTACTTCTTTAACTTCGGTCTTTTGCTTTATCTTTCCCATAACTTCCTTAACGTCGTTCAAATCTCCTTCTTCTACGGTGAAGGAGATATCATTGGTTCCTTCTTTCGCACTACTCTGTACGATCATATCAACATTGATGTTTGCCTCAGCCAATCCTTTAAATATGAAACCAGCCATCCCAGGCTGATCTGGTACTTGTTTAATAGTTACCTTGGCCTCTTTTTCATTAAGGACAATCCCTGAGACGATAAAACGTTCCATAGATCCTTCTTTAATCAATTATTGTCCCCTCCTTTTGGTTAAAGCTGGAACGAGTATGTAATCGAACTCCATATTTTTTGGCTATTTCTACCGCTCGTAGATGGATGACCTGTGCACCTCCACTGGCTAGTTCCAGCATCTCTTCATAGGAGATGCGGGGAAGCTTTCTAGCCTGAGGAACTATTTGAGGATCAGCCGTATATACACCTTCCACATCGCTGCAAATTTCGCAAAGATCAGCTTTCAAAGCAGCCGCCAGAGCTACGGCCGTAATATCCGAGCCTCCTCTCCCCAAGGTAGTGATATCATTTTTGAGGGTAGCTCCCTGGTAGCCAGCTACTACAACGATTTTCCCCTTTTTCAGTTCCTCGAGGATCCTTCTGGTTTCAATTTTTTGAATGCGAGCCCTGGTGTGAGCCTCATCGGTAATTATCCGCACCTGAGGTCCGCTAAAGGCGATGGCAGACTCTCCCAACCCATGAAGAGCCATGGTTAATAAAGCACAGGAAACCATTTCTCCACTGGAAAGAAGTAGATCTAGTTCCCTTTTTGGGGGATACGGGTTAACCTGGTGGGCAAGATTAAGTAATTTATCGGTAGTATCTCCCATAGCTGAGACAACCGCTACTACTTTTTTGCCTTTCTTTTTTACCCCTACTATCCTTTCAGCAATCGCTTTAATCCTCTCCGGACAACTCAGTGAACTCCCCCCATATTTTTGTACCACCAGAGACAATTTCTTCCTCTTCTTAACCTCTAGGCTCCTCCAGAAATGAAGGAATTTTTTCTAGTTGTTCAAGCACGTATTGTCTAATTTTTTGCGGAAAAGGAAGATTCTTGATGAGCTTACCTTCTTTGATTATAGGTTTCAAAAGAGGAACAAGTTCCCCTCCACAGCTACATTTTGCTACCGTCTCCTTGGAAGGAAGAATTAGACGAGTACCACAAGAGGAACATTGCCAGAGTTGTTTTTTTCCGGAACGCTTTCCCTTTTTAGAAAAAGGTTTTCCTTCAATCTCTACGATGTCTAATGAAAAATCTATCACTGGAGCATTGCTTATCCAGGTACCTACTCCAAAGCTATCAACCACCTCTCGTAGCTCACGAATTTTCTTCTCATTGATCCCCCCCGAGACCAGAAGTTTTACCTTATTAAATCCCCTTAAGTTTAGTTCCCATCTCACCTCCTCTAAGAGTTTCAAAAGATCGCCTCTCCTCGAAGGAGGCGTATCCAGTCTCACACCAAAAAGATCTTTACCTAGTCCCTCAGCAACTCTCAGGGCTTCGAATTTTTCATCTGCTAAGGTATCTATAAGTGCCACTCGTCTCACTCTGGGTTCGATGACCTCATGGAACATTCGGGTGGCTTCTAAGGTGTCTCCGGCCAGCAAAATCAGGGCGTGGGGAATAGTTCCTATGGGCTCTTCTCCTAAATCTTGGGCACTTTTACTTACAGATATGCCATCACATCCGCCGATGAAAGAAGCCCTGTCTATCATGGGGGTTATTCCAGGATGCATTCGCCTTGCCCCAAAATGGATAATAGATTTGCCATCGGCGGCTTTTTTGCAGCGGGCAGCCCGGGTAGCTACTCCCGAGGCCTGACAAATGAGGCCCAAAAGCGGAGTCTCATAGCACGCGAAATCACTGTAATTTCCCTCTATAAACAGAACAGGTTCAAAGGGATGAAACAGACTCCCCTCAGGCAAACCCCAGAGATTGATCTTTAATCCCTTAAGAAGATATGCTATCTCATCCAGACCTGCTAAAACTGCCCAGGGATAATCCAAGGGAAGAATCCGTGCCCTTACCTCTGCCGTAACCTTTTTATCTATATGTTTGGCTTTAAGAACCCTTACCGTTCTCTCAAAATAAACATCGGTGACCTTTCCCTTCTTAATATCATCAGGATTAGCAAGGTGGAACATTATTTACCTCCCCTGTGACTTACAATCTCTATTGCTACGTCTACCAAATAAGGCCGATCCTCTTTACTTCTCTATACCAACCTTTTATGGAAAAGTTTGCCGGTCTCACAATTTCTGCCTATCATAATAACTATGGCTGGAAAGTCAACCAATTGGATGGTTGACTTACTAGTCAAAATTATTATGATTGTTGTTCCCATAAATTTTTTCCAGATAAAAATGAGATAATGAGGAGACAATGACTCAGTATGGAAGGAAACACTTGTCTAACCGAAAGCGAGTAGGCTATCGTAACAGGTCAACTAGGATCATTAAAGCCAAGCGCAGAAAAAAGAGAAAGCAAATCTCTTAATAGACCAGCTACTATTTCCCGATGCAAAAATGAGAGAAGATCTGGTCCAGGATCTCGTCGGTTACCACTTCTCCGGTAATCTCTCCCAGCCGGGAGATCCCTTCTTTTAAATCAAGGGCTATTAATTCCTCCGAAAATTTCTTCCTTAAGCCACCAAGTGCCCTATTTACATGTTGTTTTGTGAGTTCAAGAGCACATTGTTGCCTCAAGGTTATGATAAGGGGGTTAGAAGTAGGAAGAGTTGCTTCTTTTAAGGCAAAGTTAGCTATTTCTTCTTTGAGTTGGGCTAGATTAATCTCTTGAGTTGCCGAAATTTCCACCATTTGCTGGCAGGGAAAAAAATATCTAATTCTTTCCTGGTCAACTTTCTGGGGTAGATCCACCTTATTTATAACCACCAATGTCTTTTTCTTTTCTATCTTTCTGAAAATAGACTCATCTTCTCGACCCAAAGGGCAACTCCCATCCACCACCAGCAGTATTATGTTAGCTTCCTCAATTTTGCTCCGAGTCCTTCTCACAGCTTCTTTCTCAACTTGGCTTTCGACTTCTCTAAGTCCTGCTGTGTCAATTATCCACAAAGGAAATCCTTTGATGATGATCATCTCTTCTATTGTATCGCGGGTGGTGCCAGGAGATCGGCTCACGATGGCTCTTTCCTTCTGAAGAAGGGTGTTCAAGAGACTTGATTTACCAACGTTGGATTTTCCTATAATCACCGTCTTTAAACCCTGTCGATAGATTCTGCTGGTTTTACCGATTTCTAATAGAGAATCAATCATCCTTAGGATCTGCTTGAGCTGGCTTTCTTTCTCTTGGCTCGTTGGCAGCACAATATCCTCATAGCTAAAGTCTATCTCCGCCTCCAAATATGAGAGAAGATCCACCATTTTTTTCTTAATTCCATCAATCTTCCCGGATAGATCCCCCTTCAACTGATGCACGGCTATCTCTAGATCTTTCTCTGTCTTCGCCTGAACTATATCTAACACACTTTCTGCCTGAGAAAGATCAATTCTTCCCTTTAAAAAGGCTCTTTTGGTAAATTCACCCGGTTCAGCTAGACGAGCTCCAAATTTTAGGGTGAGTTCAAGAGATTTTCTTAAAGGAATCGGGCCTCCATGACAGTTAATTTCTACAATGTCTTCTCGGGTATAAGTTTTGGGAGCTCGCATTAAGGTAAGCAGTACCTCGTCCACAGGCTTCTCGGCCTCAGGGTCAACTATCCATCCATAGTGGGTTCTAAAAGAGGAGGTCCAGTCAATCTTCTTTCCTTGGGGAGATCGAAATATTTTCTTAGCTATGGAAAAAGATCTTTCTCCACTCATTCGCACAATACCGATCCCGGATTCACCTACAGGGGTGGAAAAGGTGGAGATGGTATCTTCTAAACTCATCTTCCCGTCTTAGCCGGGCTCGGCAGGACCCGTCGTCTGATAATAAAAAACTGCTGAACTATAGAGATAAGGGTAGAGGTAAACCAGTAGAGCATTACCCCGGAAGGAAGCGACCATAACATAACTATAATGAAAATGGGGAAAAACTGCATCATCTTAGCCAACCCTTCCTGTTGAGCAGCCGATTGGGCTTTTTGGGAAACTCTCTGCTGGAGAAACATGGTTCCTCCTAGCGCCAAAAGCAAAGGGATATTGGGCTTAGCCAAATCTTTTATCCACAAAAAGGAGGGATTTTCGGAAAAAGGAAAATCAAGAAGAACCCGGTAGAGGACAAAGATAATGGGTAGTTGAACTACCATAGGAAGACATCCGGCCATGGGATTAATTTTATGCTGTTTATACACCTTCATCATCTCTATCTGCAGCCGCTTGGGATCACTCTTGAATTTCTTTTGAATAGCCTTTACTTCAGGCTGCACAGTCTGCATTCTCTGCATGGATTCAAACTGCTTGAAAGTTAGAGGAGACAAAGCTCCATAAATGAGGAGAGTCAAAAGAATGATGGCTATTCCATAGTTATGAGTGAAGCTATAAAAGAAGAGAAGAATCTTTCCTAGCCCTACGGAAAGATAGCCCCAGGTACTGACTTTGACTGCGGAAGACAGATGATAATCTTTCCCGGTTAACTCTTTTATTGTTTGGTTAGCTAATCTGACTTTGAAGACATTCCCCGTACCGGCATAGATTATCCATCTACTCTGGCGTCGCCCATCCCTAAGCCCCCAATAATTATCTTCAAACATCCCTCCCAGAGGTTGGTTTAGAGAGGCAAGTATTATTAGATCCTTCTTTTGCCGCAGCCCCATCCATTTTATTCCCCGGCCATAATCCTGTCTGGTTCCTTGCTTGAATTGTTCTTGAAGCTCTTCCTTGAAAAAAGCAAATTGTTCTATACGGTCGCCTTTTGTACCGATACCCTTTGGCCAGGTCAGGTGGTATTCGCTGCCTAAAGGAAGATCTTCAGTTTCAAGGCTGCACAGTCCATATTCTCCGTGCTGGGAAAGTCCAAAGGTCTTAACTACCTTAAATCCTCTTTCGCTGTCCTGCCATTCAAAGACGGCTTTTTTCGTGGTTTTATCCAATGTCGATTGAAAATCCATTCCATTCAGATCTATTTCTATCCCCTCCGGTAAAAACAGATTTAAACCCAGACCAAACCTCCCAGGAGCTATTAACTCTTTCTTAGACCTCTTTAGATACCAGGACTTGATCTTGGCTCCTCTTGAGACAAAGGTAACTGTCAAGTAGTCGTTTTCTAGAACCAGTTCCTCAGCTGATTCCGGAACAAATGGAATTTGGGAAGAAGGAATTCTTTCCTCTGGAGCCGGCGAAGGTTTTCTTTTTTGTTCTGGTGGGGCAGTCTGGCGAAAGATAAAAGTCCAGACCACCAGCACCACCACTGACAACACAATAGCTAGAATGACATTTTTCTCCATAAATTTTTCCTCTTACTTTACCGGATCATAGCCCCCCGGGTTGAAAGGATGGCACCTTATGAGTCTGTTTATACCCAGCCAGCTCCCTTTCAATAAGCCATATTTTTCTAGAGCCTTTCGGCAATAATCTGAGCAGGTAGGATAAAACCTGCAGGAGGGAGGAAGAAATGGAGAGACGCATAGTTGATAAAAGATTATTGCTCCTATCCCCATTTTTCTGACTCCCATCACACCCAGCCAATTATGAGCGTACATTTCACTTCCCCTTGATCTTATTATACTTTACTTTATCTCTCTTTGTCAAGTGATGGAGGTTGATCGCATTAGCTTTGACCTTTGGCGAACTTTTTGTATAATAAACCAAGAAGGAGAAAACCCGAAGATTTTGAAAATTCATAAAAAGAGGTAAGGAGGTGAGATGATGGAAAGCCTGTTAGGTAAGTTTTTGTTATCAGGCCTGGGAATTCTGGTTCTTACTGAGGAGAAGATTGTGAAATTTATAGAAGAATTGACTAAAGAGGGAGAGATCACTCAGAAGGGAAAAAAGGAGCTTTTGACAGAGATAATTGAGAAAGGCGAGGAAAAGAAAAAAGAGATAGAAGGAAAAATAAGGGAGAAAGTGGAAAATATGCTTTCTCAAATGAATGTAGCTACCAAGAATGATATCCAGAAATTGGAAAAGAGGATAGCGACTTTGGAGAAAAAGAGAAAAGGTTGATTTGACAGGCAAAGACAGCTATGATACTATGTCGGGCAAAAGGGATTTAGTGATGAAGGACAAGGTAGTTCACCTAGGTTTATTTGGACTAGGTACGGTGGGAGGAGGAGTAATTGAGCTTTTGTCAAGAAAAAAGGGGAAAGACCACCATAAGTTTGTCCTGGAAAAGATTGCGGTCAAGCACTTGGATAAAAAAAGACCTGTCCCGGTTCCTTTGTATCGATTGACTGCAGATCCTAGGGAAATCTTGGCTGATCCTAAGATTGATACGGTGGTGGAGGTGATGGGGGGGATAGATCCAGCTAAAGAAATAATTTTAGAAGCTCTAAAAAGGGGTAAGAATGTAATTACCGCTAACAAGGCTCTCCTGGCCCAAGCCGGGAGTGAGATTTTCAAGCAAGCGCTGGACAGCGGGTGTTATCTAGGAGTGAGAGCATCTAACATTGCTGCTTATCGTCTTATAGAAAGTTTAATTTCCTCACCTTTCCAGTTCGAGAAATTGATTGGTATCTTTAACGGGACTTGCAACTATATTTTGACAGAGATGGAAAAAAAAGGCGAAGATTTTTCTCCCATTCTCAAGAAAGCTCAGGAAATTGGCTATGCTGAGCAGAATCCTTCAGATGATATTGATGGTTACGATACTGCTCATAAACTAATTGTTCTACTTGGTTTAGCCCTGGGTTATTTTCCTCCGTTAGATTCTCTTTTTATAGAAGGGATTAGAAGGATCTCCCACCAAGATATTATCTTTGCCAAAGAATTGGGATATAGAATTAAACTTCTAGCTATTGCCAAAAGAGAAGCCAGTGAGCTGGAGGCTCGTGTCCATCCTGTTCTTCTGCCGTGGGGACGAGGTCTAGCTCGTCTGGATGGGATAGAGAATGGAGTCGAGCTACGGGACGAAGTAGGAGTAGAGATAGGAATGCAGGCACCGGGAGCCGGTAAATACCCTGCTGCCACAGCAATTCTAGAAGATTTAGTTAGCGTAGCCCGGGGAAGGAAGTTAATCTATCCTCAACCGAAGAGATATCTGGCCTTTAAAAAAATGGGGGAGATAAAAACCAAGTATTATTTAAGATTTAATGCTCTGGATGAGGCGGGGGTTTTAGCAAAAATTTCTGGAATTTTAGGTGATCATAATATAAGCATTAAGTCGGTCCTGCAAAAAGGAGAAAATGAAAAACCACCAGGGGTGGTGCCGGTAATAATCCTTACCCATCGGGCAAGAGAAGACGATATTCAGGATGCCCTTGGTAAAATAGATAATTTAACCATAGTAAGGGGAAAATCCTTGCTGATTCGAGTAGAACAAGGAATTTTCTAGCCATTAGGAGGAAGAAACAAATGTCTACAGTTACTATGAAGGAGCTATTGGAGGCTGGAGCTCATTTTGGTCATCGAAGGAGTGCTTGGAATCCTAAGATGAAACTCTACATTTATCAGGAAAGAAATCAGATACACATCCTTGATCTCAGCATAACAGTAAAAAAAATCGAGGAGGCTCGTAAGTTTGTCAGAGATCTAGCGGCGCAAGGAGGAGCTGTGTTATTCGTGGGAACTAAACAGCAAGCAAAGAAGTGTGTCCAGGAAGAGGCAAAAAGATGCGGAGCTTCTTACATTAACAATCGTTGGTTAGGAGGGTTTTTAACTAACTTTTCCACCGTAAAGAAAAGGATAGATAGACTTCTCGAGCTAGAAAAACAGGAAGTGGAGGGTGAATGGGAAGTTCTCTCCAAGAAAGAGGAGATGGGTTTTCGCCGGGAGTTAGAGAAACTCAGACGAAACCTAGCCGGTGTCAAGAACATAACCACGCTTCCTCAAGCTCTTTTCGTGACCGACCTTAAGATAGAAGAGATAGCCGTGAGGGAAGCAAAGAGACTGGTCATTCCGATTGTAGCTATTGTGGACTCTAACGGTGATCCTAGTCTTATAGATTATCTCATTCCAGCTAATGATGATGCCATAAAAAGCATTAGACTGATTACATCTAAAATAGCCGATGCTATTTTAGAAGGAAAAACCCTTTGGGAAAAGAAACAAGAAGTATTAGAGAAAGAGGCCGAAGAGGAAAAAATAAAGGAAGTGGAAGAAGAGATCACTAAGGAAGAATTAGAAGTAAGTGGATCTGACGAAATAAAGGCAGAAAAGGAAAAGGTTGCCGTAAAGGAAAAGGTTGCCGTAAAGGAAAAAGTTGCCGTAAAGGAAAAAGGAGAGAAAGAGGAGTTAGCTATAGAGCACTTACAACAAGAGGAGAAGCCAGAGATCGAAACCAGAGAGGAACCGGAGCAGAAAAAAGAAGATGCAGAGAAAAAGCCTAAAGCAAATGAGGGCCAGGATTTGAAAAAGACTGCTAAGGCGGAGAAAAGTAAAAAAGAAGAGACTACAGGAAGGATGAAAAAAGCAAAATCAGAAAAGGATACTTAAGAGAATCTTTAAAAAGGTGAGAAATGATGGAAGTTTCACTTGATAAAGTGAGGAGGTTAAGAGAGGAAACCTTAGCCAGAATCTTGGATTGTAAGAAGGCTCTGGTAGAGACAAAGGGTGATCTTGAAGAGGCAAAGAGGATTTTAAGGAGAAAGGGAATCGAGATTGCTCGGAGAAAAAGTGGTGAAAGAACCGCTCAGGGCATCATTACCTCTTATATTCATCATAATGGAAGAGTGGGGACGCTGGTAGAGATTCATTGTCAATCTGACTTTGTAGCAAAAAATTCCGAATTTCAAGAATTCGCCAAGAATATTGCTATGCATATTGCCGCCTCTGACCCTCGATGGATATCTGCGGAAGAAATCCCGGGAAAGGTTCTTGAGGAAGAAAAGACCATTCTCAAAGCCCAGGCTGAAAAGGAAGGTAAGCCTAACAAAATTATTGAGAAAATTGTAGCAGGAAGAATAAAGAAATTTTATTCAGAGGTCTGCCTTTTAGAACAACCCTTTTTTAAGGATGAGAAAAAAACAGTCCGGCAACATCTTGAGGAGTTTATCGCCAAAGTAGGTGAAAATGTAAAAATTCACCGTTTTGTGAGATACCAGCTAAGAGAAGGTCAAAATAATTAATGAGCCAATCAGAAATTAGATGGAAAAGGGTTCTTCTGAAGATAGGAGGGGAAAGTTTTGCTGATGAAAAGGGCTATGGGATTTCATCTTCTCGGGTTAGCTTGATTTCTCGAGAGATAAAAGAAGTAAAAAAATTGGGCGTACGAATGGGGATAATGGTAGGAGGAGGTAATATCTTCCGAGGTGAGGTAGCTAGCAGAGAAGGAGTTGACAGAGCTACTGCTGATTATATGGGAATGTTAGCTACTGTCCTTAATGCCTTAGTTCTTCAGGACACTCTGGAGGGGATGAAGGTGGTTACCAGAGTGCAGACCGCTATTGGGATGCAAGAGATTGCCGAACCTTATATTCGAAGAAGAGCTCTGCGTCATCTGGAAAAGGGAAGAGTTGTTATCTTCGCAGGAGGTACAGGAAATCCTTACTTCACTACCGACACAGCAGCCGCCCTGCGTGCCTTAGAAATAGAAGCAGAGGTCATTTTAAAGGCTACTAAGGTGGACGGGATCTATTCTTCCGATCCCCTTAAGAATAGAAAAGCAA
The DNA here is from genome assembly GCA_005223085.1 of Candidatus Aerophobetes bacterium Ae_b3b. Classification (GTDB taxonomy): domain Bacteria; phylum Aerophobota; class Aerophobia; order Aerophobales; family AE-B3A; genus AE-B3B. The sequence goes on from NJBP01000001.1 coordinate 57,425, forward strand.
AGAAATTTGATAAAATAGACTATATTGAGGTACTCAATCGCCGATTAGGAGTCATGGATGCAACGGCAATCTCGCTCTGTATGGATAATCAGCTTCCTATCATTGTCTTTAATCTTCACCAAAAGAGCAATATCAAAAGGATACTCCTGGGAGAAAAAGTAGGCACAATTGTCACTAGATAAAATACCTTAAAGCAGAGGAAGCAATGTTAAAGGAAATTTGTCAGGAAAGCAAGGAAAGAATGGAGGAGTCTATTGGCAGTCTCTCCGAAAGATATGCCCGAATGCGAGGAGGAAGAGCTCGGGTGGATTTAGTCAGTGGGATAAAAGTCGATTGCTATGGCTCAAGGATGAGCCTGGAGCAAATCTCCAATATTTCTATTCCTGAGCCTCGTCTTATAGTTATCGAACCATGGGACAAATCCGTTTTGGGACCCGTAGAAAAGGCGATCTTAGCTTCTGATTTAGGTATAAATCCTACCAATGATGGAACCATAATTAGGTTAGCTGTTCCCCCTTTGACTGAGGAAAGACGGGAAAGGCTAGCCAAGATGATAAAGCAGTGGGCAGAAGAGACGAGAGTAAGTGTTAGAAATGTACGCCGAGAGGCAAGAGGGAAAATAAGCGATCTGGAAAAGAACAAAGAAATTTCTGAAGATGAGAAAAAAAGAGCCGAAAAGGATATCCAGATACTCACCGATGATTTCATAAAAGAGATTGACGAGTTTCAGGAAAGGAAAGTAAAGGAGATCTCTCAGGTTTAGTACTGCCGGGCAGTTGTTTTCCTGCTGGGCGAGACTGTGAGAGGCGAGTATTTGTCTCCGGCGAGTCTTACCAATTCTCCCCCAAAGTTACTTCGATTAGAATAATCCAAAGAGCATCTCAGCGAGAGAGGAGCGGTACTGTGGTGGTACCCAAGGAAACGTAATGAAAATAGTGAAGGGAAAGATATGTCAGAACTAAGGAAGGACCCCATTGTTGGACGATGGGTCATCATCTCCACCGAGAGAGGAAAGAGACCAGCTGATTTCATACATAGAGAAAGGTTAAAGCCTTCAAAGCTCGGACATCTTTGTCCTTTTTGTGAGGGAAACGAAGACAAAACCCCACCGGAGATCTATGCTTTGAGAAACCCAGATACTCGTCCCAATAGCCCTGGTTGGCAGGTAAGAGTAGTGGCCAATAAATTTCCCGCTCTTAGGTTAGGGGGGGATTTAGGAAGGCGGGAAGTGGGAATGTTCGATATGATGAATGGGATTGGAGCACATGAGGTGATTATTGAGTCCCCCGATCATGGAAAGACCCTTACCGATTTTGACCTACCTCACTTGAAAAAGGTTCTTTCTGTTTATAAGGAAAGGAGTCTTGATTTAAAGAAAAATCAGCGACTTAAATATATTCTCCTCTTTAAAAATTATGGACAGGATGCCGGTGCCTCCTTAGAACATTCTCATTCTCAGCTGATAGCTACTTCTATTATCCCCAAGCGAATCAAAGAGAAACTTCAAGGAGCTAAAAGGTATTTTGATTACAAACAAAGATGCATCTTCTGTGATATTATACACCAAGAAATAGATTACGGGGTAAGAATAATCGGGGTGAGCCATGATTTTGTGGCCATTGCTCCTTTTGCTGCAAGATTCCCCTTTGAGGTCTGGATTCTACCACGCCGACATTCTCCCGATTTCGATCGCTCTTCCAACGAGGAACTCAGGGGTTTAGGGAAAATATTGAGATCCATTTTGAGAAGATTATCACGAGTCTTAAACAATCCTTCCTATAATTTTGTCCTTCATGTTGCCCCTAGTCGTAGCCCCCGGCGAGGTTACTGGCAAACTATAGATAAGGACTATCACTGGCATTTAGAGATCATGCCTCGCATCGTTAAAACAGGGGGATTTGAGTGGGGAACAGGTTTTTACATTAACCCTACTCCTCCTGAAGAAACAGCTACCTACTTGAGAGAACTGCAAGAATGACTAAGGTATCTTTAGATTTTGCTTAACTCTTTCTTTAAAAAATCGATCATTTTCACTGGTGTGGGGTCAACTTCCTCAGCTATAGCCAAATAAAAACTTACCCAGTCTCCCATATATATTGCCGATAGGACTCTGGTTAACTTATCTTTCCCTTCTGTCCAGATTTCAGCCCATTTTACTTTTCTTTTTTTTATTATGGATTGGGTAACTTCAATTCTTTTTTTAATTCTTTCTTCCTCCCTATGATCTCGAATAAAAATAGGGTAAAATCGCGTTAAATCTGTCCTTCCTTCCCCTCCCCACCCCACAATTTCATTATGGTTAAGTTCGGGGAAAACGTCCCAGAAGGCCAAGATTTTACTATTTTCATTAAACTGGGTCTTTAACCTGTGAGCAACCACATCGGTATTTCCTTCTACCCCGTACACGAGAGGTATCCTCCCAATGAGTTCTTGTGCAAGGGATTTAGCCGAATTTTTGCTCAAGGGGACTTTTGGATGACATCTCTTCCTGACGTCATGCAAAACTTGAAGTAACTCATCATAATTTTGAGGTTCTATCCATTTTAGTCTCTCTAAAACCTTAAGCATGGGAATAGATAGATAACCAATGGTTGTGCGAGGAGGCATCCCGGAAGGAACAATTAGGCATGGCACTTCATCCTGTTTGCTTAAGTCTTTTAACTTACCCCCACTGCAAATTGAAATAAGAAAAGACCTCCTTTTCTTGCCCTCCTCATAAGCCGAAAGAGCTTCCTCAGTGTTTCCTGAATAACTCACAATGAAGACCAAGCTCTCTTCATCTACCAGTCGAGGCAAGCCATAGTTTCGGTTGATCAAAATTGGTATTTTCAATTCTTGAAAAAGGAGGGTCTTTAATATATCGCCTCCTATAGCTGATCCACCCAGCCCACATACTACAGTCTTTTTAAATTTGCCCGGAGTTTGAGGAGAAAGGGGTAAAGTATCTGCCAGCCTAATTGCCTGCTGGCACTGAAGGGGGAAATCAAATAAGAGTTTCCACATTTTGCTTCTGTCAATCTTTTCTAACCTTTCCAGATCATCCCACATCTTAGCTTCCTTTCAAGATTCTTTTGATTTTCCTGGATAGCTTCCTCTGGGCGAATCTTCTGGCTTCGTATGAGGTGCTGAGTTTCAAAAGCTCTGAGGCCACTTTTTGCGTCTCTTCCCACGTCACCCCCCGAATAATTTTTTTTATCTCTAGAAGAGAAGTTGGGGCTACACTGAATTCATCTATCTCCAATCCCAGAAGAATCAAGACAAACAGCGGATCACTGGCCATCTCTCCACAGGCTCCCACCCAAATGCCTTCACGATGAGCGCATTTTACGATATTATCGATCAATCTCAAGATGGTTGGGTGCAGAGGCTGGTAAAGATAGGCTACCTTCTCATTTACCCGGTCCACTGCCAGGCTGTATTGTATTAAATCATTCGTCCCCAGGCTAAAGAAATCAACCTCTTTGGCCAGAAGGTCAGCTATTATCGCGGCCGAAGGGACTTCAATCATTGCTCCTACCTCGACATCGTCCGAAAAAGATGTTCCCTCTCTTTTTAGTTCTCTTTTTACCTCAGATAGAATTGTCCTGGCCTTCTCGATCTCCTCCACTCCTGAGATCATGGGATACATAATTTTTACCTTGCCAAAACTACCAGCTCTCAAGATAGCCCTCAGCTGAACTTTAAAGATGTCTACTTTCTCTAAACACAGTCTTATGGCCCTCCAGCCCATAAAGGGGTTTATTTCGGAAGGAACAGGAAAATGAGAGAGAAATTTATCTCCTCCCAAATCCAATGTTCTAATAATCACTGTATTAGGAGCTGCCTTCTCAGCCACTATTTTATAAGCTTGCATCTGTTCGGCCTCACTGGGTAGAGTTTCTCTATTCATATAGAGATACTCGGTTCTATATAACCCTACCCCTTCCGCTCCATCCCTTAGGGCAACATCTATCTCTTCCGGACCTGCGATATTAACTGCTAATTCTACTTCTCGGCCATCGAGGGTCTGAGGAGGTAAAGATCTCAAAGTCTCCAGTTTTCTTTGGTAAGAGAGAAACTCTTTCTGACTTCTTTTATACCGTTCTATTTGCTTGAAAGTGGGATTAACAAATATCTTTCCTTCATTTCCATCTAGGATAATTACTGAGCCTGGTTTAACTTTCTGGGTTATGTCTCTCAATCCAACTACGGCAGGAATCTTCAGTGAGCGAGCCATAATAGCAGTATGAGATGTTCTTCCCCCAATATTGGTGGCAAAACCCAATATTTTATCTTTCTGCATAGCCACAGTATCTGAGGGAGCAAGATCATAGGCCACCAATATTATTTCCTCCTCTAGATGAGAGAGACTCAAAGTTGGTCTCTTTAGAAGGTTAGCCAGGACTCGCTCGCCTATATCTTCTACATCTCTGAATCTTTCCTGAATAAACCCAGCCTGAGCAGAGGCAAACTTTGCTGGAAAAGCTTTGAGGGTATTTCTAAGAGATGCCTCAGCGTTCAGTCTTTGCTTCCTTATTCTATCTATGGTAGCCCCGATAAGAAGTGGATCTTCCAATATTAATAGATGAGCCTGAAAAATGTATGCTTCCTTTTCTCCTATGGTCTTCTTTACTCTTTTTTTTATCTCCTCCAGTTCCCTTTTTGATTCTTCCACCGCTTCCCTAAATCTTTTTATTTCAGCCTCTATTACTTCTTCTTTGATTTCATATTCAAGTATACAAAAATTCTCCTTCTCCAGGATGTATACTTTTCCTATAGCAATTCCGGGAGAAGCAGCTATTCCTTTAGGCATAAACCTCCTCCATGGAGCTTTAAAATCTTTCTCGCCTCACCAACAAGGTATAGGGAGCCCGTTATACAAATTAAATCCTCATCGCGGCTTATCTTCACTGCGTATTTTAGAGCCTTAGTTAGGTCCTTTTCAATGACAACTCTTTGTTGGAATTCCTTCGTTCTTTTAGCAATATCTTCTGGCTCTGCGGCTCTTATGAATTTTATCTTAGTTAAGATTACCTCCTTAGCCAAAGGAAAAATTTCTCTGGCTACGCTGTTAACATTTTTGTCCTTGCAACAACTGAAGACAAGAATTAAATTTTGATAGTTAAAATATTCTTTTATTGTATTTTTTAATGCTTTGGCCGAGGTGGAATTATGAGCCCCATCTAAGGCTATTAAAGGGCCATTTTTTATAACTTCTATCCTTCCTGGCCAATGAACTTTCTTTAAGCCTTCCTTTATAGATTCCTTTTTTATCTCCCAACCCTGCTTGTTTAAAAGTTCACACGTTGCAACCGCCATGGCTGCGTTTGTTATTTGATGTCTTCCTATCAGAGGAAGGTAAAGCCTCTCATAACTGTCATAGAGACCTTTAAGGGAAAAAAATTGTCCATAGAGAGTACTTTCTAACTTTTTCCACCTCATTAGGTTCGATATCTTTAACAACTTTGCTTTTTTTTCCTGACAGGTCTTAGCAATAATGTCTATGACTTCATCTTCTTGGGTAGGTGTGATCACTGTAGACCTTTCTTTGATTATACCTGTCTTTTCATAGGCAATCTTATCCAACGAATTACCCAGTAACTGAGTATGGTCAAGACCTATGGGAGAAATTAAACAGATGATCGGCTTAACAACATTAGTGGCATCTAACCTTCCTCCCAGTCCAACTTCCAATATTGAAAAATCGACCTTTTTTTTTGAAAAATATAAAAAAGCGAGACTAGTAATTACTTCAAAAAATGTTAGTGCGGATTTGACTTTTTCCACAGCTAACCTGATTTCGTCCACTAACTCAATTACTTCCTTTTGGCTAATTATTTTACCATTAACTTTTATCCTTTCTCTTAGAGAATAAAAATGCGGTGAAGTGTAAAGACCTGTTTTGAATCCTGCTTGATTCAATATGGAAGAAGTCATGACACAAATAGATCCTTTCCCCTTCGTGCCCCCAACGTGTATAACTTTACCTATTTTATGGTGGGGATTACCGAGATAATACAGAAGGGTTTCAACCCGATTTAAGTTGAAATGATCTGGATCATAAAAAAAGTCTGTATAGTATTCATAGTTAACGAAGCTATTTAGATATTTCAATGCAGCCTTATAAGATGTAGTTGATCGAAAGCTCATTCTGGATCCATCGAACGTTGAAATATTTCAGCCCTTATAGTAACTACAAAAATAATTGGTGGCGATTTTGACCTGACGTCTCCTGGAGGCTAAATATATCACGGCGAGGAGATTAGAATGAGTGTAAACAACAGGTTACTATTTAAGAGCATGAATTTTTATTTCAAATCCTCATAAATGGGAAATTGCTGACAGAGCTCTCTTACCCAGCTTCTCATTTTTTTTCTCAAGGTTCTGTCCTCTGGACTCGATAGTATTTTATTTATCCACTTTCCAATCAGTTGCATCTCAGGTTCTCTCATTCCTCTGGTAGTAAGAGCAGGGGTCCCCGGTCTTATCCCCGAGGTTATAGAAGGCGGTTGGGGATCAAAAGGGATACTATTTTTGTTAACCACTATGCCTGCTTCTTCCAAAATAGTAGCTGCTTTATCACCTGTTAGTGATTTTTTTGACAGATCAACCAGTATAAGATGGGTATCGGTGCCACCGGAGACCAATCTTAGCCCATCTTCCCTCAAGCTCTTAGCTAATGCTTTGGCGTTGGAGACAATCTGCTGTTGATATTCTTTAAATTCAAGTCTTTGCGCTTCCTGAAAACATACCGCTTTTGCGGCTATGGTATGCATGAATGGTCCCCCTTGAGTACCAGGAAAAATAGCTCTATCTATCCGAGAGGCAAGGTTTTGGCGACAGATGATCACTCCTCCGCGGGGACCCCGCAGAGTTTTGTGGGTGGTGGTAGTGACTACATTAGCGTAAGGAACAGGATCCGGGTGTAGGCCAGTAACAATCAAGCCTATTATGTGAGCTACATCAGCCATAAGATAGGCACCTACCTCATCGGCAATCCTCCTCCAGTGAGAGTAATCTATAGCCCGCGGATAAGCGCTAGCCCCCACTATTATCAATTGAGGATGGCAATTTTCAGCTATAGCCTGAATTTCTTCATAATTAAAGGTCTCCGATTCTCTATCCACTCCGTAGTTGACGATCCGATAATGAGTATGAGGTAAAGTTGACCTATTTCCATGAGAAAGATGCCCTCCATGAGACAAATTTAAGGATAAAATGGTATCTCCCGGTTTAAGCAAAGCCTGATAGATAGCTATATTAGCCTGTGTTCCTGAATGAGCCTGTACATTCACATGCTCAGCTTTAAAGATTTTTTTTGCCCGGGAAATGGCTAACTCCTCAATCTCATCTATAAATTTACAGCCCTGATAATGTCGTCTGCCTGGATATCCTTCAGCATATTTATCAATCAAGACCGAACCTTCCACTTCCAAAACTGCCTTACTGGGATAATTTTCTGAAGGAATAAGAGTTAAACTGTTTTGCTGACGCTGAAGTTCCTGCTTAAGAATCTCATTAACCTCAGGGTCATTTTGAGCCAATGAAATAGACATGGAGAGCTCTCCTTTAATGTTTGAAATGTCTCATCCCCGTGAACACCATAGCCATTCTGAATCTATCGGCAGCTGCAATTATCTCTTGGTCGCGCAGCGAACCACCCGGTTGAATTAAGGCAGTTATCTCTGATTTTCCTGCCTCCTCTACCGCATCAGGAAAAGGGAAAAAGGCATCCGAAGCTAAGCATGCACCACTAGCTCTATCACCAGCCTTTCCAATGGCAAGCCTAGAAGAATCTACCCGACTCATCTGTCCTGCTCCCACTCCAACTACCGTTTTATCTTTGGATAGAACGATGGCATTAGATTTTACATGTTTGCAGACTGTCCAGGCAAATAAAAGTTCATCCTGCTCCTTTTGAGTGGGAGCTCTTTCTGTAACTGTTCTTAGATTACTAGAAAAGTAGGTTTCTTCATCCCTTTCCTGAAAAAGAATTCCACCTCGCACTCCTTTTATCTCGCAGCCGAGGTTTTCTCTGACTAAAGAGCCGTTGACTTTTAGAATACGTAGGTTCTTTCCCCATTTTTGCCCGGTTTTTAGGATTTCCAGAGCTTTTTTTTCATAGTCAGGGGCAATTATGGCTTCAATAAATTTATCGGGTGAAGCTATTTCTTCAGCAGTGAGGGGATCCACTGTTCTATTTAATCCAATTATGCTTCCGAAGGCTGATACAGGATCTCCACTATAGGCATTTTTAAAAGCCTCTTGAAGATGAGAGGCACAGCCTACACCACAGGGGTTGGTATGTTTTATTACCACGGCTGCTGGTTCTCTAAATTCTGATACTATGGCTAAAGCGGCATCTAGATCCAAAAGATTATTAAAGGAAAGGTCTTTCCCCCAAAGTTTTTCAGTAGAGGAAAGACTTGGTCGAGTCTCGATCCACTCTCTGTAAAAGGCAGCCTTCTGGTGGGAGTTTTCTCCATACCTCAGATTTTTTTGTTTCTTAAAGCTCAAGTTTATTATATCAGGAAATTTTTGTCCGGTTTCCTTTTCCATGTAGTGTGCAATAAGGGCATCATATGCACTAGTTTCCTGGAAGACCCTCATAGCTAAATTAAGACAGGTGGCCTGGCTGAGACAACATCTATTTTCTTCTAACTCCTTGAGGATCTGGGGGTACTGATCAGGACCAGTCACTGTGGCTACATAAGGAAAATTCTTCGCTGCCGCCCGAAGCATGGTAGGTCCTCCGATGTCAATGTTTTCTCTAGCCTCTTTTAGACTCACCCTGGCCTTTTGCACAACCTCCTGGAAAGGATAAAAGTTTACCACCACCATGTCGATAAGTTCAACACCGTATTGCTTTATTTCTCTCATCTGTTCAGGGTCATCCCTTACAGCTAAAAGAGCCGCATGAATCCTGGGGTGCAAGGTTTTAACTCTTCCACCAAGCATAGCCGGACTATGGGTATACCTTGATACATCTCTTACCCGTATCCCAGCTTCTCTAAGGGCTCGTGCTGTACCTCCGGTGGAAAGAATCTCTATTCCTAATTTGGCGAGTCCCTTAGCAAAGTCAACTATTCCTTCCTTATGGAAGACACTGATAAGAGCTCTTTTGATCTCAGGCATTTTACCTTTCTCGAAAATTCCGATAATTCAACATAGCAAAATATTTCATTACGTCAAGAATATCTCGGGACTCTTCCCCTTCGTCGCTGTATATCGACTTTGGATTGCTTCTGCTCGTCTTCTCGTCTCGGGAAAGACATGAGGATCTCGAGGGGGGAAAATATTCCCCCTCAACTCATCGCTCACTGCTCCCCCTAAATTCAAAGCCTGCAGAGCTGACTCGTTAAGGTGACTGATATAAGGCTTCTTTGGGGAAAGTCCCTCGATACGCGTATAAATCTTCTGAATGCTAATACTTTCCTGGGTACTATCAAGTCAGTTGACCGATTAGATTTGTTTTGCTATAGTGTCTGCGAATCAATCATCGAGGCCGAAATTGAGATTATATAAAAGTGAGGTGATTGTGCTTAGAGATTATGATCTAGGAGAACAAGATAAAATAGTTGTTTTTTATTCACGAAGATATGGAAAGATAAAAGTGGTAGCAAAGGGGGCTAGAAGAATAAAAAGTAGGTTTGCTGCCCAGGTTCAGCCTCCTTCTTATGATAGTGTGGTAATTCACAAAGCTACGAGAGGTGGTCTGCATACCTTGAGCGAGTGTAAGATTAATTACCCTTTTATAGGGATCAGAAAGAATCTCCTTAGGTTCGCCTATAGCTGTTATCTGGCCGAGTTGATTGACAAATGTTTGGAAGAAGAACAACCAAATTCTCATCTTTTTGAACTTCTGGTAAAGACCCTTTATTGCTTAGAAAAAATTCCTAAACAAAAGTTAAGTCTTTTGATGCGAAGTTTCGAGATAAAACTCTTAAAAATTTTGGGTTACGGGCTATACCTAAGCAGATGTATAAATTGTGGAAAAGAAAAAGGAAAGATTCAATCTCTCTTTGTTAGCATAAAGTCAGGTGGACTTCTTTGTGATGATTGCCAAGAGGAAGATAAGAACAGGCTAGAGGTTTCAAAAAAGACCGTTCTCTTGATGAATTATCTTCTTCATACAAGCCTGAAGAAGACAGTTCAACAAAATTGTGATAAGGCCATAGAAGTTGAACTGGAGGCTATTCTAAAAAGGTATCTTTCTTATCAATTATCGAGGGAGATGATTACTTCTCGCTTTGTTTGTACCTCTGAAAAGTTGGAATTGAAGCACCCAATAATATAGGGAGGAGTCAGTGGAAGACCATACTGAAGAGACGGTTCATACAGAGGAGCAAAATTCATCCTTAAGCACAATTGGAAGTTATTTGGAAGGCATAGGGAAAACTCCTTTACTCACCAAAGAGGAAGAAAGGGAGCTTGCCAAGAGGATAAAAGAGGGAAAGCAAAAATTAATCCAACTTATGAGAGGATCGTCCGATATCATTAATAAGAATAGAGAACTTCTCGTCTTATTTCAAAAGGGAGGAAAGCTGTCTAAAAACTTTGGTGATCTTGATCGTAATCCAGATAAGGTCAGGGAGATGGTTGATTTCTTAGAACACGAACTCCCGAAAATGGAGAAAATAGCGTCTGACCGAGATAAAAGGAAGATAAAACAGATCTTAAAAGAGGCAGTGAAAGTAAAATCATCGTGTGAGGCAGACAGGAAGAAGATGATGGAAGCCAATCTTCGTCTGGTGGTAAGTTTTGCCAAAAAGTACATCGGTAGAGGAGTTTCTCTTTCAGACCTTATCCAGGAGGGAAATATTGGCCTTTCTCGGGCTGTGGATAAGTTTGACTATGAATGTGAAAAGCGTTTTAGCACCTATGCCAGTTGGTGGATACGCCAGGCTTTATCCAGGACTATTGCTGATCAGTCAAGGACCATACGTCTTCCAGTTCACATAGCTTATTTGTTAAGAAAGTTGAGCAGAGTATCCAGACAACTAGAACAGAAACTAAAAAGAGAGCCTACTCCCGAGGAAATTGCTGAACAGGTAGATTTTTCTCCAGAAAAGATCAGGCAAATGCTCGGAATAAGCCAGACCACAGTCTCAATTGATAAACCGGTGGGAGAGGAAAAAAATAGTTCAATGATCGAGTTTGTTTCTAACACTAGTATACCTCCACCTGTTTATAAGCTTGCCGTAGATATGCTCAAAGAGGGGGTAAGAGAACTACTAGAAAAGGTAGTAAAAGATCCACGTGAATTGGAAATATTAAAGTTGAGATTTGATCTGGAAGAGAAAGGCGATTATTCCTTAAGACAGATTGGGAAGGAATACGGAGTCAGCAGGGAGAGAATCAGACAGATTCAGGAAAGAGCTTTAAAGAGATTAAGAGCTCCGGCGGAAGAAAGAGGATTGAGAGGTTATCTGGAACTGTTGAATAGCCTAAGGGCAGAAATGCAGGAGAGCTACACCGAATAAATGAGGAGGATGCTTGGCTAATCTCTCGGCCGGAATAATTGGTTTACCTAATGTTGGTAAATCAACCCTTTTTAACGCTCTTACACAAGCAGGAGCGCAGGTGGCAAAGTTTCCTTTCTCCACCGTATCTCCCAATGTGGGAAGGGCGTTGGTTCCTGATCCACGACTGGAAAGACTAGCCGAATTAGTAGATCCCGAGATTACCACGCCAGCGTCAGTGGAGTTTATAGACGTAGCTGGCCTGGTTAGAGGTGCCCATCGCGGTGAGGGCCTGGGAAATGAGTTTTTATCTAGAATAAGGTCGGTTGATCTTTTAGTTGAGGCACTGAGGTGCTTTGAAGGAAAAGAGATTGCCCATCCCGAAGGGAGTATAGATCCGATAAGAGATGCCGAGATAATTGAGTTAGAATTGCTTCTCTCTGACTTGAAAGTTGTGCAGCGGCGGTTGACAAAGCTGGATAAACTGGTAAAATCGAAAACTAAAGGAAGTCAAGAAAGATTTGGTCTTTTGCAAAAGATTAAAACAAGCCTTGAAGAAGGAAATGCGTTGAGAAAGATTTTAACAGAAAAGGAGAAGCAAGAGCTTGTCGAAGAAGGTCTTTTGACTCTTAAGCCCTTGCTTTACGTTGCCAACGTGGATGAAAATAATCTAACTTCTCCATCCTTTTTACTTAAGAGCTTGAGAGAAGATGCCTCCCAGAAGGAACTCAGGTTAATAGAAATATGTGCACAATTGGAGGCAGAATTGGCAGAAATGTCTGCGCCAGAGAAGGCAGAATTCCTTAAGGAGTTGAGGATAGAAGAAGGAATCAACAAGTTGATAAGAGAGGTGTACCAGCAGCTAAATTTAATTACCTTTTTCACCATCAGCGGGGGAAGGGAAGTGAGGGCCTGGTCAGTGGAAGAAGGAACCACTGCTTCTCAAGCAGCAGGCAGAGTCCATTCGGACATGCAAAAGGGCTTTGCAAGAGCAGTGGTAGTCGCGGTATCAGATTTGCTTGAGGTCGGATCAATGAAAGGGGTCAAAGAGGAAGGAAAGGTTAAGATAGAGGGAAAGGATTACTTGGTAGAGGACGGAGATGTGATACATTTTAGGTTTACTAGATAGCTAGAGAAGAGGTCTCAAAATGGCATGGTATCAAGCAACTTTTGCTCTTAAAACCGAATTAAATGAAGAAGAAAAAACTACCCTTTTAGATGGATTTAAAAAGATTGTTAGCCATGATAAAGGTGAGGTAGTAGATATATCGCAAATGGGGGTAAGGAAGTTTGCCTATGAGGTGGAAAAAGAAAAAGAGGGCTTTTTTATCACGGTTAATTTTCAGATAAATTCTTCAGAAGTAAATCGAGTTCGAGAGTTTCTTAAAGCCAGGGAAGGGATAGTGAGGTCGATGATAATAAGGAGAAAAGCCCCTCCGGAGAAAAAAAAGGAAGAAGGAGAGAAAAATGGCCAGTCTGAACCGCGTGATCTTAATAGGAAACCTCACTCGTGACCCCGAACTTCGCTACACTCCTGATGGAACTCCTGTAGCCAGTTTTACCATCGCCGTTAATCGTGCTTTTACCACTCGGCAAGGAGAAAGAGAAGCTGATTTTATACCCATTGTAGTATGGCGGAAACGAGCCGAGACTTGCTCTGAATATCTGGCTAAGGGAAGTCAGGTAGCCGTGGAGGGAAGACTTCAGATTCGTAATTATGAAGACAAGGATGGTGTTAAAAGACGGGTAGCAGAGGTGGTTGCCTGGAGCGTCCAATTTCTGCAAAGACTAAAAAAACAACCTCTACCGGAAATTCCGGAAGAGAAGGGAGAAAACCAGATAGACAAAATTCCTCTTCCCGAAGAGAAGGGAGAAAGCCTTGAGACCTAGACCTCTACTTAAAAAAAGAAGGGTTTGTATTTTTTGCCGGTCAAGAAGTGATTCTATAAACCATCTGGATGTAAAAGCTCTCGGATATTATATCGATAGTCGAGCTCGAATAAAAAACAGAAGGCGCACCGGTACCTGTGCTAAGCATCAACGAAAGTTATCCAGAGCAATTAAAAAAGCTAGAGAGATGGCGCTTTTACCTTATAAATAAGAGAATCTCAGGACTGTTCCCCTTCGTCGCTGTATATCGACTTTGGATTATTTCTGCTCGTTTTCTCGTTTCGGGAAAGACATGAGGATCTCGAGGGGGGAAACATCCCCCCTCGACGCTACGCTGCTCCCCCCAAATTCAAAAACAGGCAGAACTCGTCACTTTCGCTCCTCAGACAACACGTCTTTCTTTTTCCTCGACTCGAAGACTCGGTAAGGTGGCTGATATAAGGCTCCTCCGGGGAAAGTCCCTCGATAGGCGTATAAATCTCTAAATATTAATACTTTTCTGAGTAATCGAGGGTGGGTTCAGGCATAGGAACTAAAGTAATTTCTCTGAATTGTTATGAAGTAAACCTCGGCAGACCAGATATCAGAAAAAAGAGGGGAGCAGGCTCGACTTTCTCGAGCCGTCGAGGGGGGATATTTCCCCCCTTGAGTATTTTGTGTGAAAGGATAGAAGATGGAAATTATATTAACGGAAAATATCAACAATCTGGGGCAGAAGGATGAGATAGTCGAGGTAGCTGATGGCTATGCGCGTAATTTTCTTATCCCCAAAAATTTGGCCTTGAAAGCAACTCCCGGCAATGTTAAGCAATGTAAGGAGAAGAAAAAGCTCATCCAACAGAAGAGAGAGAAGGGAAAGTTCAAGGCGCTTAGAGTGGCAGAAAAACTACGAGGAGTAAGACTGGTATTGGAAAGAGAGATGGGGGAGGAAGGAAAGTTGTTCGGGGTGGTTACCTCGCAGGATATTGTTCAGGAGATTAAAAAGAGGTTTAGTCTAGAGATAGATCATAGAAAGGTTAATTTAGACGAACCTATTCGAGTCATTGGAATCAAGAAGGTTTCTCTCAAATTGCATCTTGAGGTGGAGATTGATCTCGAGGTGGAGCTGAAAAAATGCGAAAAGAACACCAAAAGAGCTCAAAATGGGTAATAAGAAAAATAAAATTTATATAATTGATGTTACTAACCGGGATGGAGTTCAAACCTCCAGATTGGGGTTAGCCAAATTAGAAAAGACTATTATTAACTTTTATCTAAATGATATGGGAATTTATCAGTCAGAGTTTGGTTTTCCCTTTACTAATCATGAAATAAGTTATCTTAAGGCTAATCTTGAACTCGCCAAAATGGGAGTGCTTCAGCCGATAATCTTGAGTGGCTGGTGTAGAGCAGTCAAAGATGATGTAAAGAGAGCTCTGGCTATAGGAGTTGAGTATCTTAATATATCTATATCTACTTCTCAACAGATGGTTAAAGGAAAATTCGAGGGTAGAATGGTTAGGGACCCTGAGAAGAATCTATCCAAACCTACTATAATAGGAATGATGGTAGAGACTCTTGAGGAGGCCAAAAAGGGAGGGATGAAGGTAGTAGGAGTAAATGCTGAAGATGCCTCTCGAACGGATGATGCGTTTTTGTTGAAATTCAGTCGAGTAGCTAAGGAGTATGGTGCGGACAGAATAAGATATTGTGACACGCTGGGCTGCGATGACCCTTTTACCGTCTACACTCGAGTAAAAAACCTAGCTGAAGAAATCCAAATACCCATAGAAATACACTGCCACAACGATCTGGGATTGGCGGTAGCTTGTTCAGTGGCTGGAGCCAAAGGAGCTATAGATGCCGGAGTAGATGCTTATATAAATACCTGCGTTAATGGAATGGGGGAAAGAGCAGGTAATGCAGATTTGATATCAGTAATATTAACTTTAAGGAAGTCCAACGGTCTAAAAGACTTGAATCTTCTAGATGAAAGAGTAGATCTTTCCAAAGCCTGGAAAATCGCTAAATACGCTTCTTATGCTTTTGGTATTCCCATCCCGGTGAACCAGGTAGGAGTGGGAGGAAATGCTTTTGCTCATGAATCGGGAATCCACGCTGATGGAGCTTTAAAAGATAGACGTAACTATGAACTTTATGATTTCGAAGAATTAGGAAGAGGAGAACCTGAGATAATACAAACGGGAAGAAAGATAACCACAGGAGAATATGGTGGGATTAAAGGATTTAGGAATGTCTATGAGAAGCTGGAGATTGAATTTAAGGATAAAAAAGAGGCTTATAAAATCTTGGAGTTAGCTCGCTATGCTAACGTACACACTCAAAAACCCCTTATCGATGATGAACTTCGTTTCATTGCCCACTATCCTGAACAAGCCAGGCAAATTCTAACTGTTACTCCTCCCAATCTAGACGATCTAGATTAGTTAGATTCTGCCAAAAACCGCTTTCCCACTTCCCACACGTTGCCTGCTCCAATAGTCAGTATTAAGTCATTCTTCCTGGACTCTTTTCTTAAAAAATCCAGGATTTGTTCCGGAGCTGAAAAATAATAAGTTGGTTTTGATCGGTGCCCTTTAACCTCATTGAATAATAATCTCCCGCTGACTCCAGCTATAGGACTTTCCCCGGCAGGATAAATTTTGGTTAACAGGAGAATATCCGCATCATTAAAACAGCGAGCGAATTTAGAAAGAAGCATTTTAGTTCGACTGTAACGATGAGGCTGAAAGACCACAACTATTCGTGGTTTTATTCTCTTCGCAGCCTTTAAAACCTCCTCGATCTCAGTGGGATGGTGAGCATAGTCATCAATTACCAAGATCCCGGAACCTGTTTGTCCTACTGGTTCAAATCTTCTTTTTACTCCTTGAAAGGAAGAAAGACTTACCTTAATCTGATCCCATCCTACTCCCATACTTCTACCCACTGTGATAGCTGCTAAAGAATTATATACATTGTACCGACCAGATAGAGCAACCGTAATCCTCTCCAATTCTTTTCCTCTATATCTAACTTCATAAGAGGAGGTAAACTCTTCTAATCTAACTTTATTAGCTACTACATCAGCTTCTGAATCTATCCCATAGCTGATCAGTCTTTGAGAATAATGTAAAGAGATTCTTTTTAAGACTTTTTTTAGCAAAAGATCATCTTTATTCACGATTAAAGTACCTTCGGCTTTAAGGTTATGAGTAAATTGAATAAATGCCTCAACGAGTTTATTTTGGGAGCCATAATAATCCAGGTGATCATCTTCCAAACCGGTAAGGACGCAGATTTTGGGAAGAAGATACAAAAAGGAACCATCAGATTCATCACTTTCCACTACCGCGTATCTATCCCCTCCTAATTGGCTGTTACTACCAATCTCATTCAGCTCTCCTCCAATGAACATAGTAGGATTTTTACCTGCCCGATGGAGAATAGAAGAAATAAGGGAAGTAGTGGTGGTTTTTCCATGAGTCCCGGCGACGACAATACTTTCTTTGTCTCGTATGAGATATCCTAGAAGTTTTCCTCTGGAGATAGCTGGGATTTGTTTTCTTTTTGCCTCCAGAAGTTCAGGATTATCGGCCGCAATGATGGAGGAAAATATCACCAAGTCGACTCCCTTAAGATGGGAAGAATCATGGCCCTGGTAAATGGTAGCTCCTTTGGCTTGTAGCTTTTTGGTTAGACTGTTTTTTCTCTTATCCGAACCGCTTATTAAATAGCCCATTTGCAACAATACCCGAGCCAGCCCACTCATGCCTATTCCTCCAATTCCTATGAAGTGAATAGACCGAACTCCTTTTAGCATTGAGTTGAGCTCAAGAAAATTGAAGGACATTTTTTTCTGTACCTCATTTTTATTGATTGACCAGGCTAAATATTAGTCTTACTACCTTCCTGGTAGCCTGTGGTTTGCCTAGCGTTTTACTTTTTTCGGCCATTCGTTTAAGAAAGCTTTTATTGGTGATTAAGTCCAAAATGGTGGTTTTTAATTTTTCTGGGGTGAGATCCTCCTCTAAAATGAGGTAAGCTGCTCCTATGACTTGCAAAACCTCTGCATTTTTCCATTGATGTCCCCCGGTAGCATGTGGATAAGGAACTAAGATAGCCGGCAGTCCTCGAGAGGTGACTTCGGCCATGGTTGTTGCTCCGCTTCTACAGACAACTAAATCTGAGGCAGCGTAAGCGTATTCCATTTGAGGTAAGTAGGAAAGGATTAGCGATTTTATGGCCACGGATTTAAAGGATGTTCTGACCCATTCTACATCTTTTTTCCCGGTGATGAAAATTATCTGAATTTCTTTGCCTAATTTTTCTTGTAGTAAGAGCTTCATCGCTTCTATTCCAAATTTATTCAAGCTATGAGCTCCTTGACTGCCCCCTAAAAAAAGAAGGGTAAATTTATCTTTACCCAGACCTAACTTTTCTATTGCTTCTTCTTTTCTTACTTTTGTGATTTCGCTACGGATAGGATTACCGGTAAGGTAGGTTTTTCGTAGTAGCCTCGGAGAAAGATATTTCTGTGTCTCCGAGAAACTAAGAGCTATTCTCGATGTCCATGGTGCAAGAAGCCTGTTACTCAGAGAAAGCCGCACATTTTGCTCACAGATCAAACTCGGAATGCCGAAAAAAGAAGCGAGTATAATCAGCGGACATGAATGGAAACTTCCCATTCCTATAACTACTTGGGGTTTAAATGTCCAGAGAATAAAAAGGGATTGAAGAAAGGATATACACAGGCCCCACCCGAAGACTATCCACTTACTCGAAAGATATCTGGGATAACTCTGGATACTTATTTGGCGTAAGTTAAATCCCTGTGATGAAACAAGGTAAGACTCAAGTTCCCTTTCTCCTCCCACCATGAGAATTTCATCAGCAAGGCGGTGTTCCTTAAGATAGGAAGCTATGGCTAATCCGGGATAGATATGCCCCCCGGTGCCTCCTGCAGCAATTAATATTCTCATTTGCGCTTTTTCTTATATTTTGGTCGCTTGCCTCTTTTTTTGTTATATTTTTTGATTTTTGTTTCTACCGGTTTTGCTGGTTCTTTTTCTCCTATCTTTGTCTTCTCTTTATTGGTTCGGCCTACTTCAGCTTTTCCTACCTCTATTTTTTGTTTCCCGGTCGGGATTTTTTCTGCCTCAGTGGTCCTTAGCTCAACTTTCTCGCGTCTTACCGGGACCTTCTCTAGAGTACCTCTTTCCCAGCTATATACAATGGGGGTAGCTACAAAACTTGAGGAATAGGTCCCCACTATTATTCCCACCAGGAGAGCAAAGGTAAACCCATGAATCGCAGCTCCTCCCCACAGAAATAGAACCAGGACGACTATGAAAGTAGTTAGGGAGGTAATAATAGTTCTAGGCAGGGACTGATTAATACTTAGGTTAAGGATTCTTTTCAAAGAGATCCGCTTTCCCTTTCGGTAGGTCTTGAGATTTTCCTTGGCCCGAGCATAAATGACGATAGTATCATTTAGCGAATACCCAATTATAGTGAGAAGAGCAGCGATCACCGGAAGATTGAACTCAAAATTCCCCAAAGAGAGGGCCCCGATGCTGATAAAGACATCATGAATTAAGGCGACCACCGCTCCCCCGGCAAACTTAAAGTCGAATCTCCAGCCAATATAGATGAGCATACCAGCCAGAGCAAAAATTATAGCCAGTACGGCTTTGCGCCGAAGCTCTTCACTGACCTTGGGACCAATCAAGTTAATACTTCGAACCTCAAAGGTATTCTTTTTTTCTTTGAATTCATCTCTTAGGGCTTGCTCAATTCTGGCGGTGGTCTTTTTGTGAATAATTCCCTGCATAAGAGAAATGAGGGGAGCTCTCTCTATCTGGTTGATATTGATTTTTTCGGTCTGGGAAGGCTCAACGGTTAGAAGACCGGCGAGATTTTCATATCCTACCGCTTCTATTCCAGGAAGACTTTTTAACTCCTCAAGATGGGTAAACTTACCGTGTTTTTCTCGATAAGCAATTATCTGTGAAACAATATTCTGAGAAACCTGCTCTACACCAGTCCTTACAAGGACTAAGTTATCCTTCTTTTCCCCGTACTGCTGTATAACTGCTCCACCTAAGCCTATCTTAGCCAGACCCGATCTTATCCGGCTAATAGAAGGAGACTCTGTGAATTGGAGATGAATCTCTATTCCCCCGGTAAAATCTAAACCAAGCTTTGGTCCTCCTTTTAAAATGAGAGAAGTAAGGCCGGCAACTATGGCAGCTCCGGAGATAAAAATGGCTACTTTTCTCAATTCAACGAAGTCTATGTGGGTTTCACCAAAGAAACGCATTCTTTCTTCCTAGATACTGAGTTTGCTCACCGGTCGTCCGGCTAATAAGAGGTTAAAGATAACCCGAGTCGCTACGATAGATGTAAATAGACTTATTAATATGCCGATAGATAGGGTGGTGGCGAATCCCTTGATGGGACCGGTACCAAATTGAAAAAGAACCAGGGCAACAATTAGGGTGGTTATGTTAGCATCCAGAATGGTGCGAAGAGCCCTTTCATAACCAGCATCAACAGCCGAACGAGGGGCCCTTTCCCCCCTCAATTCTTCCCTTATTCTTTCAAAAATAATTACGTTGGCGTCGATACTCATTCCGATAGTGAGGATAATCCCGGCAATCCCGGGAAGAGTCAAAGTAGCCTTTAAGGCTGCCAAGGCTCCCAATAAAAAAAGTAGATTCAGTAGGAGGGCTGAGTCGGCGATTAAACCCGCCTTTTTATAATATATCCCCATAAAGACGATAACGCAGATCATGCCGATAATTCCTGATAATAACCCCTTTCGAATAGAGTCTCGTCCTAGTGAAGGACCGATCCAAGTATTTTGGATAGGTGTAAAGGGCACCGGTAGAGCACCGCTTTTGAGAACTATTCTGAGCTCATTAGACTCATCTATAGTAAAGTTTCCTTCAATGACTGCTTTCCCTCCGGTAATTCGGGTCTTTATCACCGGTGCCGATTTAACGACGTTATCCAGTATTATGGCAAGCCTTTCTCCAATATGTTTTCCCGTAATCTCAGAAAACTTATCGGCTCCTTCAGCATTAAAATCGAGCGCTACATAAGGCTGACCCCATTGATCCATCTCTACCCGAGCGTCCTTTATGGCTCTGCCTGACAAAAGAGTATCTTTCTTTAGCAGGTAGGGAGTCCCTTGAGAATTATAGAGAATCTCGTTATCAGGAGGTACTTCTCCCTTAAGAGCCTTGTTTATGTCTCCGGCCTCATCTACCAACTTGAACTCCAAAAGGGCGGTCTTGCCGATGAGATCCACAGCACTTTGGCGATTTTTTATCCCTGGGAGATCCACCACAATCCTGGTATCTCCCTGACGAGTAATAGTAGGCTCTCTTACGCCAAACTGGTCTATTCTATTTCTTATAACCTCTAAACCCATAGCTACGGCATCTTTAACATTTTCTTCGGGAGGAAGTTTGGAGGTGTCTGCTTCCAGTACTAGATGCATACCTCCTTTTAAATCAAGTCCGAGATGTATCTTCTCACCCGGAGGATAGATGGCCCATATGGCTAAAGCTATCAATCCCAATATGAACAGCATCAGCCAATTACTATAGCGATACATCTCGTGCCTCCTTCACAGAAATTGAAGGAACCTCTCTTTATCAGGACTGTAGCAATTTTTCTCAATTTACCATAAAGCAAAAAAAATGTCAAATTCATTGGGGGAACTCCAGATTCCTTTGGTGAAATCACTGGACATTTCTAAAAAATTATGCTAATTTGAAATCGAAAGGTTGGGGAGATTAGTAGCGAAAGGCTCATATTTATGCAGTTTATAATAAAATAAAGTAACTAAAGGAGAGAAAGTGGCGAATAAGGCTAAAATCGGGATTCTAGATTTTAACGATGAGCGGGAACATGTGCTTCAGGGGACTTTCGAAAATGCTCAGGGGTTAAAGAAAAATGTGGTGGAGACTTTAGAAAAAACTGGGGAGATGGACATTATCGACCCCAGTGAATCTTTCACCAGGTTTGATAAAATGGTTTGGCGTCCGGAGATAGTAAGAAAACAGGCAAGAATGTTAGCCCGCGCTGGCATAGATGGTGTGATCTTCCACTACAGTGTGTGGGCCTCTCCTCGACTGGCTAGACTAGCAGCTCAAATACTGATCAGAGAAAACAAGAAAAAGAATAAATCCACTCCTATTGTGGTACTTACCAATTTAGCCCCTCAACAGCCTGGCATGGTAGGAGGAATGGCTGCGGCAGGAGGGCTGGATCAATTGGGGATACCTAATTTTCGGATCTGGAGCACAAAACTAAGTGAGGATTCGACAAAGGTCAAACAGGTGATAGCTTTTGCCAGATTTGCTCGAGACCGAGCTAGGACCTCCGCTTCCGCAGATGAGGTAATCGAACGACTTCACGGCCAGATCTACGGAGAAATTGGCGGACGAAGTATCCAAATTGTCACCGCAGAAGCTGATCCTCTTCAATGGTCCAGGATCTTTGGTGTGGATATTCAACCCATCGGGCAGGCTGAAATCATCCGAAAGGCTAACCAGATGATTCAGTGGAGTAAAGGAATAAATAGTGAGATAGTTAGTATAAAAGATGAGCGAATCTCAAAAGCCTTTGATTTTCTTACCAGATACACAAAAAGTATAAATTATGATGATAAATTCAGCCAGGGTAAACTTAAATATGAATTAGCCTGTTATTACGCTACTCAGGATATCATCGCGGAAAATGATCTTGATTTCATGGGGATAAAATGTCAGCCGGAGATGAGCGAGTATCACGTGACTCAATGTCTAACCCATGCTTTCAGCAATGATAATCGGGGTCCGGGAGGCGAGGAGAAAAAGGTTGTTGTCTGTGCCTGTGAAGACGACAAGGACGCTGCTTTGACTCAACAGATAATGTATCTATTAACCGGTAAACCAACTATGTTTGCTGATTTTAGGCACCTCGATCCCGAAAAGGAAATTCTTTATCTGGTAAATTGTGGTGCTCACACTCCCTGGTTTGCCACCCGGACTGATGATGTAGAGAGTAATCTAGACAAGATCAGTCTGGATAAGCAAGCCTTTTTCTATGCCGCCTGTGGAGCAACAGTAAACTTTGATGCAGCTCCGGGACCGGTAACCGGAGCCAGGCTTGGAAGAAAAAATGGAAGATACTGGATGAATATAGTTCCGGGCGAATTTGTGGAGAGACCACCTGATACCCTAATTACTACTCCAGGATGGCCTCATGCTTTTATGAGATTCAGAGTTCCTATGGAACAACTTTTTCGAGAACACCCGTGCAATCATATCCAGATAGTGGCAGAAGACTGCGTGGCTGGGTTGGTTGAAATATGTGAAAAATTGGGCATTGGATATAAAGTGCAGGATAAAAACTTAGAGTTTGAGAAGACGGTCTAAAAGATAAATGATCTCTAGCGGTATACCAACGAGGGCTGGATGGTTAAATTTGTAAGTTCGGAAGAAGCAGTAAATTTGATTCAGGACGGGATGACCACGGCAACTGTGGGTTTCACTTTGATGGGAGTTGCTGAAGAGATTCTCTCTGAAATTGAGAGAAGCTTTCTTCAAAAAGGATCTCCTAAATCACTTACTCTACTTCATGCCGCTGGGCAGAGCGATACCAAAAATGGTCTGGAACACTTCGCTCATGAAGGACTTCTTAAAAGAATCATCGGTTCTCATTGGGGCTTTGCACCTCAAATAAGTCGATTGATCCAGGATAATAAGATTGAAGCTTATGCCCTGCCACAAGGGCGAATTGTCAACTTGTATAAAGCAATGGGAGGGGGAGCACCTGGACTTTTATCTCCCATTGGATTGAATACCTTTGTAGATCCCCGAGTAGAAGGGGGAAAGATGAATCTTCGCACGCAGAATTGCGAGAATCTAGTGGAACTTCTTGAAGTAAATAAAAGACCCTATCTTTTTTATAAGGCGATACCCGTTGATATTGCCATTATGCGCGGGACCACTGCTGATGAAAATGGGAATATTACTATGGAAGAAGAAGCTGTTAAACTTGAGGCTCTATCAGCGGCATTAACTGCACGCCGCTTTGGTGGTATGGTTATAGTGCAGGTAAAGCGGGTAGCTAAACGAGGCTCTTTTCATCCAAAGGAGATTATAGTCCCGGGTATATTTGTTGACGCAGTAGTAGTAGTCAAAAGTCCTGAGAACCATCATCGACAGACCGCAGGAACCGTTTTTGATCCTTCCTATAATGGCGATATCAAAACTCCTGAGGCCTCATTTCAGTCTATTCCTCTCAACATTCGCAAAGTCATCGGGCGTCGAGCAATCCAGGAAGTCAAACCAGGAGCCATTATTAATTTAGGTACTGGAATTCCCGGAGATACTGTGGGGCATATTGGTGCAGAGGAGGGAATATTGAATGACCTGGTCCTGACGGTTGAGTCGGGCACAATTGGAGGAATTCCGGAGGGGGGAACAGACTTTGGCATTGCCCGAAATCCAGAGGCCATAATTAATCATATGGATCAGTTTGATTTCTACACCGGTTGTGGTGTGGACGTCACCTTTATGGGAGCTGCCGAGGTTGATAAAGAGGGGAACGTAAACGCAAGTAAATTTGGATCAAGGGTAGCAGGATGTGGGGGTTTTATCGATATTACCCAAATGGCCAAAAAGGTAGTTTTTTGCCTTTCTTTCACGGTGGGAAGATCAGATATTAATGTAGAGGATGGAAGGCTAAAGATCAAAAAGGATGGACTACCCAAAAAATTTCTTCCCAGGGTCAATCAAATTAGTTTTAGTGGAGAATTTGCGAACCAACGCTCACAACGAGTTTTATATGTGACCGAACGAGCGGTCTTCGAACTTACCTCTGAAGGGCTTACTTTGACAGAGATTGCACCAGGCGTGGATCTGTATCACGATGTGTTGGAGAAAATGCAGTTCAAGCCAAGAATTAATCCTCATCTCAAGCAAATGTCTTCCGAGATTTTCCAGCAAGGCCCCATGGGATTGAATACTGAGTTTACATATGGGGGGATAGTACGGGAAGGCTAAATTTTTCAGGGGTTTGAGTCAAAATTTCTTGAGGAAAGGAGAGAGGCTAAAGTGAGACTATCAGGAAAGAAGGCGGTGGTTACCGGTTCAGGAAGGGGCATAGGAAGAGCCATTGCTCTAAAACTAGCCCAGGAAGGTGCTGACGTAATAGCGGCTGATATTAATGCTGAGAATGTTCGAAAAGTGGCTGAAGAAATAAAGAAATTGGGAGTAAAGGGAATTGCGCTCAAGGTCGATGTTTCAAAAAAAGAAGGGGCCGAAAAGATATTTAAGACAATCAAAGAAGAATTTGGAAGACTAGACGTCCTGGTCAACAACGCAGGGATCAACCGCGATGCAATGCTGCATAAAATGACAGATGATGAGTGGAATCAGGTATTGGCGATAAACCTTACCGGAGTTTTCTTCTGTACTCGGGCAGCTGCAAAAATCATGAGAGATCAGAGGTATGGCAGAATTATTAATATTTCCTCAGCCAGCTGGTTAGGTAATATAGGACAGGCTAATTATAGCGCTTCCAAAGCCGGGGTGCTGGGTCTCTCAAGGACAGCCGCCCGAGAACTGGCACGTAAAGGAATAACGGTTAATGTAATCTGTCCCGGCTTTATCGATACTGAGATGACTAGAGCTGTCCCGGAAAGAATAAAGGAAATAATATTAAGTAGAATTCCTACCAGACGGATAGGAAAGCCGGAAGAAGTAGCCAATGTGGTGGCATTCTTGGCTTCGGATGAGGCCAGTTATGTAACCGGGGCAATCATAGATGTTGGTGGGGGGATGGTTTTGTAGTTCTGAAGGAGGTAAAATTATGCTGAATAAAGACATAGCTATTGTTTCCTACAGCCGAACGCCTGTCGGGAAATTCGGGATGTCTCTGAAGGACATTTCCTCTCTCGATCTGGGAGCACTAGTAATCAGAGCAGCGGTCAAGAGAGCTGGACTTAAGCCCGAACAGATTGACCGGGTAGTTATGGGAGAAAATATTCAGACTACACCGAGAGGTGATCCTGCGCGCCATGTACTTCTTCGAGCTGGTCTTTCTTTCCAGACAGATGACTACTCAATTAATATGAATTGCTCCTCTGGCATGAGAGCGGTTGTCTGTGCAGCTCAGGATATCATTCTGGGAGAGCGCGAAATTATCGTTGCTGGTGGCATGGAAAATATGAGTCTGTCTCCTCATTTTGTGGAAGGTGTTCGCTGGGGGCTAAAACTTGGAGGTGCCAGGCTCGTAGATTTTCTTTCTGACTATATTCTGCCAGATGCTGGCCCGATGGCTGAGAATGTTGCGGAAAGATACGGAATCAGTAGAAATGAACAGGATGAATTTGCCTACGAAAGTCATATGAGGGCAATTAAGGCCATCGATGAAAAAAAGTTTGTTGAAGAAATCGTTCCCGTTCCAGTAAAGGCGATTAAGGAAAAGGCTGCCATAGAGACCGTCTTGGAGGATAAACTGGTTCCATTACCGGAAGAGACCACTGGAAATGACCTGTTTAAAGTAGATGAGCATCCTCGTCGTGATACTTCTCTAGAGAAA
The DNA here is from genome assembly GCA_005223085.1 of Candidatus Aerophobetes bacterium Ae_b3b. Classification (GTDB taxonomy): domain Bacteria; phylum Aerophobota; class Aerophobia; order Aerophobales; family AE-B3A; genus AE-B3B. The sequence goes on from NJBP01000001.1 coordinate 83,338, forward strand.
CTTTCCTCCTTGAGGCCTATCTTCAAAAGAGGAGGTACCGTGACTGCTGGTAATGCCTCAGGAATAAATGATGGGGCGGCTGCCTTGGTTTTAATGAAAGAAGAAAAGGCAAAAGAGTTTGGCCTTTCGCCTCTTGCCCATCTTAGAGCGTGGGAATCGGCCGGTATTGAACCGGAATTATTTGGCATGGGTCCGGTCCCGGCAGTGAAAAGGCTGCTAAATAAAGAGAATTTAAATATTGAGCACATTGATCTTTTTGAAATTAACGAAGCCTTTGCTTCTTCGACAATAGCAGTTATGCGAGAGTTAAAAATAGACCCTCAAAAGGTCAACCCAAATGGAGGAGCCATTGCACTCGGCCATCCTGTCGGTGCTACCGGCGTTATCATGATGATAAAGTTAATTAACGAGATGAGGCGGAGAAAATCCAAATATGGAATAGCCGCCATGTGTGTAGGTAGTGGTCAGGGTATGGCAGTAATGATAGAAGTATAGTTGATGTGAGGAAAAAATGGGCTTTGGATTTTGCGGAAAAATAATTCGAGTAGACTTATCAAAGAGCAAAGTGAATGTAGAGAGTTTAGGAGAAACGATTTTTAGAGACTACTTAAGCGGAAGTGGGATAGCTGCCAAGATCCTCAGCCAAGAATATGATAACTCTTTTGATCCTTTTGATGCAAATAGCCCCATTGTTTTTATGGCCGGTCTTTTAACTGGAACTCCCGTGCCTGCCGCTTGCAAAGCTTCTTTCTGTGCCAGGTCACCCCAAACTGAAATTTGGGATGAGGCCACCGTGGGAGGATACTGGGGAGCTGAATTGAAATTCACCGGTCACGATGGGATAGTGGTTACTGGTAGGGCAGAAAAGCCGGTATATCTGTGGATTGATGATGACGAAATCTATATAAAATCTGCTCAAAGTATCTGGGGATTAGATACTTATCTTACCACCAACAAATTGTTAGAAGGCACTGATTCTAAAGCACGGGTTGCCTGTATAGGACAGGCAGGCGAAAATCTATGCAGGATGGCATCGGTAATGATTGATGGAAGAGAAAGTAGAGCCGCAGCAAGAGGCGGCCTGGGAGCAGCAATGGGTTCAAAGATGCTTAAAGCCATTGTTGTGCGGGGTAGCAAACGACCGAGCGTTAAAGAGAGGGAGAAACTCCTTCAGTCAATCCGCAAGACTCTCCCCTTTCTTAAGGAAAATACTGTAGCTTTGAGTAAATTTGGTACCGCAAATGGTATGTTTGCAGTAGTTGAGCCTATAGGAGATCTACCCATCAAGAATTTTATTGAGGGAAAATGGGAAGAGGGTGCAAAAAAAACCACCGGTGAAACTCTCATAAAAAGGTTTTTTACCAGAGACTATGGCTGCTTTGGTTGTCCAATCCGCTGTGGCAAGGTTATTAAGTTAAGCAGAAAGGGTGATCAAGGAGAAGAATTACATGCACCCGAATATGAGTCAAATGCTGCTCTAGGTGCTCTTTGTTTAAATGATAATCTTGAAGCTATTTCTGAAGCTAATGATTGGTGCAATAGATATGGCTTAGATACTATTTCCACTGGAGTGACCATTGCCTTCGCCATAGAGGCTTATGAAAAGAATTTACTCACTGTATCTGACACTAATGGAATAGAACTCATCTGGGGAAATAGTCGGGCAATAGTTGAAATTATTCACAAAATAGCCAGACGAGAAGGAATAGGTGATCTACTAGCCGATGGGACCTGTGAGGCAGCAAGACGGATTGGCAAAAATTCTGGTGAGTTTGCTATACACGTTAAGGGATTAGAACTTCCTATGCATGATCCTCGTGCTTTCGTCAGCATGGCGCTTAATTACGCAACAGCTAACAGAGGTGCCTGTCATTTAGATACTTTGTCTTATACTTTCGAAAAAGGGCCACCAGTAAATGGTCTACCTTACGATCATTCTTTAAGTCCTCATGATATAAGGGGAAAAGCAGAGATAACGGTAAAATTACAGAACTATATGGCCTGCTTTAATGCCCTGGGATTATGTAAATTTCTTTTTTGTGGAAAAATAGGACCACCTCAGATAACCGAGTGGCTTAATTTAGTTACTGGATGGAGTGTGACTCCGGAAGAATTAATCAAAGTGGGAGAAAGGCTCTTTAACTTAAAGAGAATTTATAACTACAAATTAGGCATTAGTCGAAAGGATGATTTTCTCCCCCTGAGACTTTTAACTTTGGACCGCAACAAAGGAGGTGCCAGGGGAAGCCTGCCTCACCTAGGGAAAATGCTGGGAGAATATTACAGTCTTCGGGGCTGGACTGAAGAAGGTATCCCCACCCGAGAGAAGTTAGATGACCTGGGCTTAAAATAGGATCTCCAAAAAGTTATCGGTAGATCGACGTAAGAAGAAGACGTTGCTTAAACGAAAAAAAACGAAGGGAGGTGATGGTGGTAAGGAAAGAAGTGGGTAAAGAATTAAAATTTTAAAAAGGAGGATAAAATGGGACGAAAAATCCTGGGTTTAACAGTATGTGTGGCCTTGCTGGTCTCGCTAGTCGGGGGAGTGGTGGTTGCTCAGGCAAAAGAAGTCACTCTAACAGTAGTAGGCGATGCCGGCCACAATCTAAGGCCCTTTGAGTGGTATAAAGATGACTTCTTCAAAAAATTCGGGGTCAAGCTCAAAGTCATTGGAGTACCCTTTGCCGAGACTTACGAGAAGATGAAAATTGAATTCGTTACCCACACTGGTGCCTACGATATTGTAGTTGTGTTTCCAAAGTTCATGGGAGATTTTGCCGGAAATGGTTATCTTGTAGATCTGGATGAATATGCGAAAAAGCTCGATCCCAAGATGGATGATGTGACCCCGGGTTATGGGAAACTTTATTGTAAATACGGAGGTAAGCTATATGCTGTCCCCTTTGATGGTGACGTGCTAAGCCTGTATTACAGAAAGGACCTTTTTGACAGTGGGACGGAAAAAGCTGCCTTTAAAGCTGGATATGGTTATGATCTTAAGCCACCTGCGACCTGGAAGGAGTATCTTGAAGTTGCTAAGTTCTTTACCCGAAATAAAGGTGAAAAACTGGCGGGAGAAGTACTGAACAGGGACTTTTATGGAACTGCCTTCTATGGCCAGAGAGACTGGGCCTGGGCCTGGTGGGGAAATCGATTTGGCACTCTGGGCGGAGTGTACTTCGATGAGCGGACCATGGAGCCGGCGATTAACTCTAAAGCCGGTGTTGATGCTCTAAACGACATGATAGCGATAAAAGAATTCTGCCCTCCTGATATCCTTGCTTTCGGGTATGAGGAATTAAAGGATGCGTTTCTCAATGGACAGACGTCCATGGTCATTCAATGGCCCTGTGTCGGTAAAAAGGGAGCTGATCCAGAACAGTCGAAAATTGTGGGAAAGGTCGGAGTGGCCGGGGTACCGGGAGGTATGGTCAAGGGAAAACTCTACCGGCGGGCGATGATGCCTTGTGGTCGGGTTTTGGCAGTGACCAAAGACTCCAAGTATCCCTGGGAAGCCTATCAGGTAATTCAGTATTTGACCACCGTGACCAGCCTTGATGATGTCTCCACGGCTGAAACTGGACTTGATCCTTACCGCTACTCCCATTTCGCGCATCCAGAAGCATATGAGATGTTTGCTGACGTTGAGTCGGCAAAGATATACCTGGCCGGAGTGGAGGCCAACATGGAAGTTGGTTATCCGGAGTTGACCATTCCGGGAGCTGCGCAGTATGGGGATGTGCTGGGCCTCGAAATTACCAAGGCTTTGGCTGGAGAAAAAAGTGCCAAAGTTGCCCTCAATGCAGCAGCCAAGGAATGGACAGAGATTACCAAGCGGTTCGGACTGAAAGAACAGAGGAAGCTGTATCAGGCATTGGTTAAGGGTTGGAGAGAAGCCGGTCTCTGGAAGTAGAACAAAAAGGGGGTAGGAATTAAAATTCCTACCCCCGGCTCAGTCTTAAAGTCAGAAAAATTTTGAAAAGAGGTGTTGGATGGGCAGTGAGAAATCTAGAATCAGGAGTCTCCGAATAAGAAGGCTCACCCCTCTTTTCTTCATCTTACCCTGTATCCTCATCTTGCTTGCCGTCTCCATATTTCCCTTGCTGTATTCCCTTTGGCTCAGTTTTAATTCCTGGGAATTGGCCATGGGGCTGCCTAAGAGGTTCATCGGCTTGGGAAATTATATAAGGCTCTTTCAGGACGTCAGATTCTGGTTGTCTATGAAGAATATGGGAAAAGTGCTCCTTTTTGGGGTGGGTTCGCAGTTTCTCATTGGATTTACTCTGGCTTTACTCCTGAATAGAGAATTTCGGTCGAGAACCTTAGTGGCTACTCTTTTTCTTTTACCCACCATGATAGCTCCGGTGGTAATTGGATGTACCTGGAGGCAGATTTATCACTATAGCTATGGTCCTTTAAACTATTTTCTTCAAGCCACCCGCTTAAGCGGAGGAATAAACTGGCTGGCTGATATCAAACTTGCCTTACCCTCCATCATCATCAGTGATACTTGGGAGTGGACACCCTTTATGATGGTAGTGTTGTTAGCAGGTCTTCAGTCTATACCGGTAGATCTTCAAGAAGTGGCAGCTATAGATGGCGCCTCCCGGTGGCAAATATTCTGGCACATAACTCTACCTTTTTTAAAGCCGATTATCATCGTGGTCATACTTATCAGGGCCATGGATGCTTTTAAACTATTCGATCTGGTGGTGCTGCTTACCAGAGGAGGACCAGGAAGCTCCTCAGAAACAGTAGCTTATTATAATTATCTGAGTGCTTTTAAGCACTTCAGTATGGGGTACGCTGCGGCTATGTCCTATATTCAACTCGTTGTCATTATCATCATCGCCAACTTCTTCTTAAGATTTTTAAGGGAGTAGCTGTATGGATAAGGGGAAGAAACCTGAGAAGGGGAAGCGGTCATCTAAGTCAAACACCCTTATTTTTGTGGTTATAGGGATTTTTTTGGTTCTTTTCCTGAGTCCAATGTTGTGGATGGTGCTCACTGGCTTTAAGCATCGGGGAGAATTTTTTACTTATCCGCCGGCTTTCATTCCCAAACACTTTGACTGGAGTAATTTCCTGGGAGGGATTAAACTTGGCGGAGGAAAAGCAATCTTTGATATTTTGATCATTGCTAGCTCATCGGCCCTCATCTCCTTGGTAGTTGGTTCTTTGGCCGCTTACAGTCTTTCCAGATTTAAAATTGGCGGAAAAAACCTGGCTTTCTGGATTCTATCCATCAGAATGCTTCCTCCTATTGCGGCTGCTCTTCCTCTTTTTATTCTCTATAGCTCTCTTCACCTCCTCGATACTTATGGAGCTCTCATTATTACCTACAGCCTTATGAATATACCGTTCGCGGTCTGGATGTTGAAGGGATTCTTTGATGAACTGCCCCCCTCGTTGGAAGAGTCGGCTCTGGTGGATGGGTGTGGTCGCTTAGCAGCTTTTTACAAGATAGCACTTCCTCTGATTGCCCCGGGTCTGGTGGCTACCACTCTATTTAACTTTATCTTTTCCTGGAATGAGTTTCTCTTTGCTTTGGTCTTCACTCGCTCCCATGTTACTCCGCTTACCGTATTTATTGCTGGTTTAATCGGGGGGCATGAGATTCTTTGGGGAGAGATTGCCGCTGTTGGTACCATGGCTAGTCTTCCCATTATAGTCTTAGCTATCTTCCTGCAGAGGTATCTGGTAAGAGGATTAACTATGGGGGCAGTTAAAGGATAATTGCTTTCTTTAAAGCATCTGCATTGCCTTTTTCACTTCTCTTAAGGTAGAGGTGGTTACCTGGCTAGCCGTCTCTTTTCCTTTCTTTAGAATCTTATCTAAACTTTCTTTTTCTTTCTCAAGTTCTTTTCTTTTTTGACGAAAAGGGGCAAGATAGTTAATTAAAATACGGGCTAGATTTTTTTTGCAGGTAGTGCAGGCCAGAGATCCTTCTTTGCAATCCTTGAAAA
>NJBP01000080.1 GCA_005223085.1 Candidatus Aerophobetes bacterium Ae_b3b
CAGTAGCCTCGGTCCTGGCTACCTGCTTTATCAGATCCTTTAACCTGCGCATTTCCTGGCTCTGGGTGATAATCTCTCCTTTTTTCTCTAGTTCGGCCCGCAGGAATCTATTTTCCTCCCTGAGGTTCTCTTCCTCCATGATTTTATTAGCAATTAATAGAATCTCATCAGGGCTGAAAGGCTTGACTAAATAATCGTAGGCTCCCTTTTTCATAGCATCCACCGCATTTTTAATGGTGGCGTAGCCGGTCAACATCACCACTAGAGTTTGAGGATACCTTTCCCTCATTACTTCCAGGAGCTCCATTCCTCCCATTCTTGGCATCTTAAGATCAACAATGGCAATATTGAAGTATCTTTCTTTAAGCTTTTCCAGTGCTTCTAATCCATTTTGGGCGGTGACCACCAGGTATCCCTTTTTCCTTAAAACATCGCTCAAGGACTGAAGGAAATTAACCTCATCATCAACTATGAGAATCTTGGCTGGTCGAGGCATTAATCTCCTCCTTGAGAGAGCTTCTCATCAAGGGTAGGAAATTCAATAATAAAAGTAGTCCCTTTATCCTCCTGGCTTTCTACTTGAATGGTTCCCCAGGATCTTTCAATGATACCATGAACCAAACTCAGACCAAGACCGGTTCCCTGTCCCGGTGCTTTAGTGGTGAAGAAAGGATCGAAAATCTGGGAAAGATGTTTTTGGGAGATGCCTATCCCGGAATCGGCAATTTTTATTCTCACCCGCTTATTTTCCGTGATAGAAGTTGCTATCTCCAGTCTTCCTCCGTGGGGCATGGCCTGAGTGGCATTTAGGATCAGGTTTAAAAAAACCTGTTTTATCTCATCCACATTTGCTCTAATAGTGGGGTTCTGCTCCAGCTTTTTAGTTAGCTTAATATCTTTAACGAAAAGATCTTTTTCGATTAAGGATAAGGCAACGTTCAAAAGAGAGTTAACATCGATTAGCTCAAGTTCCTTGTCCGATTTCCGAGAAAATTCCAAAAGATTATTAATTATGGCCTCGCACCGGTTTATCTCTGCCTCCAGGATTTGAAAATGTCTCTTCACATCCTCCTTTTTTTTAGGCAGAACATCGTTTAGATAATAAAGGGAGGTGGCCATAATCCCCAGAGGATTTCTTATCTCATGGGCGATCCCGGCAGCTAATTGTCCTATTCCGGCCAGTTTCTCCGATTGAAAAAGGTAAGCTTGGGAGCGCCTGAGCTCCTCGGTTTTTTCCTTAACTTTCTCTTCCAGCTCTCTTCCCCGGTCTTGAAGCTCTATTTGAGCTTGCTTAAGACTCGCAATCAACTTTGATTTCTCGATGGCAGTGGCTGCTTGATTGGCAAAGGCCAGCGCCAGGGAAATTTCCTCTTCCCGGAACAGGCGTTTTCTCCGGCTCAAGAAGGAAAGAGTTCCTAATGCCTGCTTCTTACTTTCAAGAGGCACCCCTAGAAAAGAAATAAACCCTTCTTTCTTAGCCCATTCTTTGCGAAGATAGCGGGGGTCCTTTTGTACATCTTCAATGACTATGGGTTCTCCCTTAAGGAGTATCTGCCCCAGTACCCCCTCTCCCACGCTCTGCACCTCCAGTGCCGGAGAATCTGTCCTCAGATTGTGTGCCTTTACCACCTTTAATATCTTCCGCTCAGCATCAAGCAAATGGATGATGGCCCCATCAACGTTTAGTAGATTTGCTGATTCCTGGGTAATGGTACTCAGAACCTCATCCAGTTTAAGAGAAGTAGCTACCTGACGGGTGGTATCATAGAGAGCCTTCAGCTCATTGATCCTTCTCTCAAGACTCTTCTCAAGATACTTTCTTTCCGTGATATCCCGCACAATAGCCTGGATCCCTATTATCTTTCCTTCTTTTTTAACCAGGCTGAAATTACCATCCATATAAACCACTCTTTTGTCCTTGGTCAAAGTCCGAAACTCATAGCGACTCTCCACTTCCTCCCCAGCTAGTCTTCTCTTGAAGCGCTCCATCATTAAAGGTGCATCATCCGGATGAAGAAAATGAGCAAAGTAAATTTTTTTTAGCTCCTCGGAGCTGTAGCCCACCACCTCAAAAGACTTAGGATTGGCAAAGTTAATATAGCCTTGAGGGTCCACCATAACTATCATATCATTGGCAGCCTCAAAAAGGCTTCTATATTTTTCTTCTGATGCTTTCAGTTTCTCCTCCGCCCGCTTGCGCTCGGTGATGTCTCTCATAACACCCTGCACTGCAATTATCTTGCCCTCTCTTGTCACAGGAGTAACATTAATTTCCGTAGGAACAATCTTTCCTTTACTATCCAGTTGGTTTATCTTAAAGTTTCTGATTGTTTTTCCTGATAAAACGGTCTTTAGTGCTTCTAAAGCTTTCGGCACTTCACTCATGGGGGTTGTTTTCCTAAAATGTTTTCCAACAAGGTCTTCGGGTTTATAGCCATAAAGCTCTTTTACTTTGGGACTCACATACTGAATGAAACCCAAGGGGGAGAGTTGAAAAATCATATCATGAACGCTTTCTGCTATGGTCCTAAATTTTTCCTCTGATTCTGTAAGTGCCTTTGTCTTTTCCTCTACCTTATTTTTCAGGGTCCGGTTGAGCTCCTCAGGCTCGCCTCGCCTTAGCTCTATTTCCTCCATCATCTGGTTAAAGCTTTGGGAAAGGAGTCCCAATTCATCCTGAGATTTCGCCTCTGTTCTTTGAGAGAAATCACCCAATCTCACCCGTTTGATGCCTCCCAGTAAACTCTTTAAGCCTGAGATGATCCACTTGAGGAAAAATAGGCCTATGAGGAACCCTACCGCTCCCTTAGTCTGCTCAATACTGGAGAAAAGGTATCGATTGGCAATCTTTTGGATACGGCTCTGAATCAGTTGGAAAACAACCACACCGCAAAGCAAGGTAAGAGAAAGATTAAAAAGAGACGGAAGGGAAAAGTAACTACCCACGGGAAACCAGAGCAAAAGACCAAGGAGAAGAATGAGGAGTAAACCGGCTAGATAAACGGTGGACTGTCTGATAACCACCCGAATGTCCATAAAGCGGTATTTGAGGATAGCATAAGTGGTAAAGCTAACAAACAAAAGAAATCCACAACTTCCAGCTCCAGGTATGGCTAGGAGAAATTGAGCACGAAAGAATAAATTCAGGGGCATGGCAACCAGAAGGCTGAACAAGGAGCCCAATAAGAGATAAAGGGTTTGCATCTTTTTGATGCCCCGAAATTTTCGATATTTTAAGACTAAATCGAGACACCCAGCTCCTGTGTAGATACGTAAATAGGCTACATAGACAGTAAATAGAGGTCCCATCCTAAAACGAATACCCTGATCATAAAATCTAATCTGGGTGATGATCAAATCGGAAAAGGGGAGCAGGGCAAAAACCGCCGCCGGCAAAAAAACCAAAATCTTTCTAGAGGAGGAAGAAAGTAGATGAACCTCATGAAAACTTAGACAGAACAAGAGAAAAAAATAAACAGTGATGGAGGCAGCAGCAAACTCTATTCTCAAGAATAAATTGGCGAGAGAGAAAGTGAGGCTCGGGTTTTGCAGGAAGCAGCTCAAAACCCAGATTGAGGCCGAGACGGCCAAAAGAAAAAAGATTCTATTTATTGGGCCCCGGGGATTTTTAAAATAGACCCATCCCCCCAAAGACAAAATTAACCCCCCTACTACCATACATCCAGTAAAATCTAACATCTATATCTCATTGGCTAAAAGGATCTCTTTTCCTCTCCGACTAGATGCTGGTATTTTTAGCTCTTTTCTATATTTTGCCACAGCCCGGCGGGAGATGGCAATATGGTAATCTCGGTAAAGCCTTGCCTTTATTACCTCATCGCTATAGGAACGGGGGAGGCGGTGGTCCTGAAGGAGGGTCTTTTCTTCTTCTATTAAATCCTGGAGGTAACTTTTGGTAATCTCCTTCTGGGAAGGAAAGAAAAACTTAAGAGGTAGCTCTTTCCTCTGAGGAGTACTAATACTTTTATCAGCCATAACTCTGGTAATTGAGCTGGGATGTACTCCTATTCTTCTAGCCAGCTCTCGTCGAGTTAGGGACCGGAGCCTGCCAGGGTCTCCCGAATAAAGATAATCAGATTGAGTCTCTTTTATGTAGTAAATAATCTGATAGACAGTAGTGGTCCTTCGATTAACCAGATTTAACATTTTAAAAATCTTAGAGATCTGGTTAAGTCTTTCCGGGGCAAGATTTCTCTTTCGATAAAGTTGTTCGTACCGCTCATAGTTAATAGAGTATTTACCTTTAACCAGATAATCTTCTTTCAGATGAGGATAGATTACAAGCTCATCTCCTTCTTTTTCGATAGAGGCTATCTTGAAAGTTCTGGCAGACCGAGAAGGGATGCTTTCGGTAGTGGAAGAAACTGAATCACCACTGGTAAGCTTTTCTAATTCAAACCTATTTAAGAAGTCTTTGAAAATTACTGTTTGCCTGGGAGTCAACCGACACTCACGCTCGATTTGCCTAACGCTTACCCCGCCATGTAAAAGCTTATTAAAGCGATCTTCTCCTATTAGCTGCCCAATTTTTTGAAGGAGGGGTACAATTTTGGGATTCTGGTAAAGCAAGCTTTGCAGATCGAAAGTATCCGAGGAAAGAATAAGACCGTCCTTAAGCTCAACCGTTAAAGGAGCCCGAATCCCGCTAAATTTTCGGTAACTTACAACTTTCCATTTACGGACTAATTCTCTAAATAGAGAATCATTTTCTAATTCTTTAATTAATTTTCTAAACTCTGGCTCGGGAAGAGAAAAGAGCTGACCCAGCTTTATCCTTCCAATCTGTTTTTGTCTTAAGACCTGGGAGGTCTTTGCTCTCAGAGTCTGTCTTGGAAAGCCCATTTCCATTGAAAATAAACCTCACTTACTTCGGTAAAGGGCAATAAACTTATCGTAAACATTCAGCGAAGGACGTTCCATGTTGTTGACTGCCAAGAACAGAGCGGGTAGCCGCACCCTTTAGGGTGCGTATAAACGCAGGCTTTAGCCTGCGACTACCGAGATTGCTTCGCTCCATTAGACTATATAAGTGTAGAAAATATTGTATAGTGGGACACAGATCTTTGATATAGAACCGAATAGAGAGTCGATCAAGTCTAAGGTCGCTCAAAAGAAAAACTTACATTGCGAATAAGACCCGACTCTCTATGATGATTAAAGCTATATAGTGTTACCATCGCTTATAAAGCGATTATTAATGGAGGAAGCTCATATCATCACTCATTCGGTTCTAAAATCTAATTGTGAAAGGAGTCCCATTATGGCAAAGAACGTTTATTTTGTAGGGCTTGATATTGCTTGTGACGATTTTGTAGCAAGCATATATCAATCCCCAAAACAATCAGTAATTACCAAAGAAGGCATTGAAAATACCCTTGATGGATTTAATGTGTTTATTCCATGGCTCAAGGAGCATGGTTTAAGCAAAACAAATTGCATTATCTGTATGGAAGCAACTGGTGTCTATAATGAAGCCATCGCTCACTATTTAGCAAGTCAAGGTTTTAGAGTAAGCGTTGAGCCGCCACTTAAGGTTAAACGTGCCTTTGATCCAGTTGGTCATAAAACAGATCCTGTTGACAGCAGGCAAATTGCTGAATACGCATACAGATACAGCGATGAACTTAGATTTTGGCAACCTAAGGATGAAATCATCGAGAAAATAAAACATCTTTTGACCGCTAGAGAACAATTCACTAAACAAAGTACAGCTATAAAAAATGCTATGAAATCTTATGAAAAACATATTGTTCAAGTGCCCTTGATAGTGAAAGCTCATCGCCAAACTCTAAGAGAAATTAAAAAACACATTACTGAAATTGACAAAGAACTAGATAGAATTATACGCCAAAACCCAAGTATCTCTAAGATGAATAATCAACTAAAAAGCATACCAGGATTTGGCTTGCTTTTATCAGCAAGCTTAATAACTCTTACCGGTGCATTCAGTGATATATCTCATTATAAAACTTTAGCTGCCTTCTTGGGTATATGTCCTTATCAGCATCAAAGTGGAAAATCTATATACAGACAGCCTCATATGCGATCATTCGGTCCAGCATACCCGCGTAAATTGCTTACTCTTGCTGCTCGCTCTGTTGCAACTCACAATGATGTTTTCAAAAAGTACTATGCGCGCAAACTTGCTGAAGGCAAGGCTAAACAGCTTGTACTTAATAATATTTCAAATAAATTAATCAAGTTAGCTTGTGCATTGATAAAGAACAATTCTCGATATACAGTTACCTATCGTTCTATAAACCCTATGTTCTTAAATATATCTTGACAAAGTCATAGTGTTCACAATGACTGTTTCAGACGTTGGCTCCCCGGACTGGACAATGTTGATAACAGGTAAATCTCTTCTAATAGCTTCTCGTCGTCATCCTCTTCATTTGTCAAAGGCTGATCATTGTAGAAAATGCTGCAGTCTCTTCTCAGAGTTCCATTGGGATTAACGATTTCCAATTGTCTTTTTGCCATAAGGACCACCTTTGCCATAAATAACCAATCTTCTTTCCTGCCACTGGATATTATCTTTTTTAAGA